>DASVCP010000457.1:0-11150 GCA_036381555.1 Gammaproteobacteria bacterium | reverse complement strand
TTCTCCGATATCACCATCGTGGCGATCATCGAGGTGGACTCGCTGCCCAACCTGGTCACCAATCTGAGCATAGCCGATTGCCAGGAAGCCAACGGGGCCGGCGGCTACCGCGACGGCATCCGCTACGCGCTGAACCAGTTGTCGCAGCTTCCCCATGTCCACTCGTACATCGACATCGCCCACTCGGGCTGGCTGGGCTGGAGCTCCAACTTCGGTCCCGCGGTCACGTTGATTGGGGATACCATCGCCAGCTCGTCGGTGAGCAGCATCCCGGCACCGGGTTGGGACAGCATCAACGGTTTCGTGTCCAACACGGCCAACTACACGCCGGTTGAAGAGCCGTTCATGCCCGACCCGACCCTGACGGTCGGCGGCCAGCCGATCAGGTCGGCGAATTTCTACGAGTGGAACGACTACTTCGAAGAACTCTCGTTCGACCAGGACTGGCGCCAGGCCATGATCAGCCGCGGCGCACCGAGTTCTATCGGCATGCTGATCGACACCGCCCGCAACGGCTGGGGCGGTTGCAGCTACGATGCCGGCGACAACGGCTGCCGGCCGACCGCGGCGAGCACGTCCACCGACCTGAACACCTATGTGAACGAGTCGCGTATCGATCGTCGCTACCATCGCGGCAACTGGTGTAACCAGGCCGGCGGTGTCGGCTTCCGCCCGCAGGCCAACCCGCATCCGGGCATCGACGCCTACGTGTGGGTCAAGCCGCAGGGTGAATCCGACGGCATCAGCGATCCGAATTTCGAAGTGGATCCGAACGATCCGAACAAGAAGCACGATCCGATGTGCGATCCGAGCTACGGCGGTAATGAGCTGAACGGCAACAATGCGACCGGTGCGCTGGATAACGCGCCGCATGCCGGCCGCTGGTTCCCGGAAGCGTTCCAGGTTCTGCTGCAAAATGCTTATCCGCCGCTTGACGGCGGTTCCAGCAGTTCATCGTCGTCGAGCAGCAACTCTTCAAGTTCGAGTAGCAGTTCTTCGAGTTCGAGCAGCAGTTCTTCGAGTTCGAGCAGTAGTTCATCGTCCTCTTCGAGCAGCAGCTCGGGCGGCGGCAGCTGTTCGGACATCAAGTCTGGCGGGCAGTCCGGTAACTTCAACACGACCAATGCATATTGCTTCCGGACGCAGGACACGGTTCACGGCTGGGGCGTGTCGAACTTCCAGGGCCGCAGCATCAGCGTTACGGTCAACGGTTCGGGCACGGCGGTCACCACGCCGGGCGCCCAGTTGCCGTCGAAAGGTTCGAGCGACTACTACCACTTCAGCGCTTCCGCGGGCGGTGTCGCGTGGGCCTCGGTTTACTGGTGGTAAAACGCCCTTTGCAATAGGCAGTTACAAACTGTCCGGTTAGCGATAATCGGGCAGTTTGTTTTTCTTAATCGAGTGCGGCCCCACTGCAGTTTGGAGTGGGGCCGTTTTTTTGCCTGAATCAATGAAAGTGCAAAAGGCGGAACTAAAGCTGTATGATGCGATTCTATAACGCGTGGCAGCCCTGTTGCCCATACATGACATTTTCAGATGGAAGTTAAAAGACAGGTGAAAGTTATGACCTCATTTAAATCAAGCTTCTTGTCCGGTCTCAACTTGCTTTGGTTAGCCGGCCTGCGATACGTGGGTATTATGACAGTGGCGCTTATTGCGACGCCCTTGGCCCGTGCCGATATCCTTTTTATAGCCAAGGTAATGGGTCCTGTTGCCAATGTTTATTCCATTGACGAGTCGGGAGAAAACCTGAAAAAGTTGACGGACGAACCGAATTGTCGGGATCTGGCGGCGGATGCTTCAGTGGGCGGCGAGATTGTCTTTATGTCCGACCGCGAAAAAAATCCAAAAATAGACATGCGAAAGCACTCAGGAAGTTACAACATCTATAAAGTGGATGCGAACGGTAAAAGCCTGATGCAAATTTCAGCCGGCTCCGGGCACGAGGTATCTCCGAAGTTCAGCCCCGATGGTGAATGGATTGCGTATATCGGTAAAACCAAGGGCAAAAGCGAATTAAAGCTGGTCAAGCGGGATGGAAGCGGAACCAAAGTGGTGGCATCCGCCGATGAAATCCCCGATTTTTCGTGGTCACCAGACGGCAAGCGGTTAAGCTACGCCCGTTTGGATAATACGGATTCCTCGTTGGCGATTCTCGATCCGGGCAGCGGTGAAAGCGAAACGTTGTTAAAGGTTTCAACGGCCGAAGCGCCGAAAGACCATGAAGGCGGCGGTTTATACCGTGTGCAGATCGCTTCGGTGCAATGGTCGCCGGACGGTGAAAAGATCGCCTATATCAAGCATCCGTTTGTTCAGGGGGAGGCGCGAGAGTTGCGGGTGTTGAATCTGAAGACCGGAAAGGATCGGCTGGTTTCTCCCGAGGAAGCGCAGGTTCAGGAACCGATTGTCTGGTCAAAGGACAGCCGTAAGGTTCTATATTCCGCCTTGGTTGGATACAAATTTTATTACGATGAAAAGCTCTACAAAAAAGTTTACGAAGGGGGTATGCACATCTTTATTTCCGCTATGGATGGAGAAAGCCGTCAAATTACAAAAGGCGACCATTTGTTCAAACATCCGGTGTTTTCACCGGACGAAAAACAGATAGCGTTTTTGTATGCGGATGTTTTGGCGCCAAGGACACTTTCATTGCGCACGATGAAGATCGACGGCACAGACATCAAGGAATTGTACGGTTCCGTCGATAAGCGTTCTTCACTGGAGTGGTATTAAGGACTGATGCGTTGAGTTTTTGCTTTTGACCTAGTAACAATACGTGTAGTTTGAAAGTTGCATTGCGTTGCTTTTACGGGTTCCTTTTCGCGCAGGGAAGCGCGCACTGCCCTGCGTTTTATTCACACTCCGGCGCCCATTATTCGTCCGACAAATGTCTTTTGCATTTGTATGGACTTCGCGTTTAAGCCTCAAACGTCTCAATACCTGCCCGCCGCCATTGGGACGTTCATCTTTCCGTGCGACTATCCGAAGATAGCTGAACGAATTGTGTAAGCCGGAATTCTATGCTTTTGCACTACTCTCCAGATATTCCATCAAGGTGGGGAGGGGAGAAAAGTGGGGGAGGGAAATCATGACGCTTGGCCGCGTGCCCGAGAGGGCGGCGCTGGGTATCGCATTCCCGCATCCATGTGTAAAAAACGCAATACTAGTGAGGGATAAAGCTAATGAAAATGTTCTTTAAGCTTGGAATGCTATTGTCCAGCATGTTGTTGGCCGGCCAGGCATTTGGCGCCTACAGCTGTACCGTGACCCCGGTTAATGTCTGGGGGAACGGCTATCAGTTGGACGTGACAGTGACCAACAACGGCCCCGGTTCGATCAGCGGCTGGACGATTCAGCTGGGTTTCGGCGAACCGGCCAATGTGACCGGCAGCTGGAATGTCACCTTGTCAGGTGGTAACACCTCGACGCCGTCGTTCAGCAACTGTTGCAGCTGGAACGGCAACCTGTCGCAGGGTCAGAGCACCACGTTCGGCTTCCAGGGTACTCATGACGGCAGCTTTAATCTGCCGACCTGTACCGGCAACGGAGGTTCATCGAGTAGTTCAAGTTCAAGCAGCTCATCCAGTTCCAGCTCGTCTTCGAGCAGCAGCTCGAGCAGCTCCAGCTCGTCATCGAGCAGCTCATCCAGCTCAAGCTCGAGCAGCAGTTCCTCGTCGAGCAGCTCGTCCAGTTCATCGGGCGGCAGCTGCGAGGTGTGCAACTGGTGGGGCTCGACCGTACCGCTGTGCCAGGTCGCGCAAAGCGGCTGGTCCTGGGAAAACGGCCAGACCTGTATTTCCCGCAACACCTGTGAAAACGACCAGCCCAGCCAGTTCGGGGTAGAGGACAATTGCAACTCGTCCTCGAGCTCCAGCAGCTCCAGTTCGTCGTCCAGCAGTTCGTCGTCCAGCAGTTCGTCGTCCAGCAGCTCGTCTTCGAGCACCTCGTCGAGTTCGTCGAGCAGCAGCTCCAGTTCGAGCAGCTCGTCGACCTCCACCAGCGGCAGCGGCGTCCACTACGACAACCCGTTCGCTTCGACCTCGAGCTGGTACGTCAACCCCGAATGGGCGGCTAGGGCTGCGGCCGAGCCGGGCGGTTCGGCGATCGCCGGCTACAGCAGCGCGGTGTGGATGGACCGCATCGGCGCCATCACCGATGGCGTGGGCCTGAGAGGCCACCTGGAGCAGGCGCGTGCCCAGGGCGACGACCTGTTCATGTTCGTGGTCTACGATCTGCCCAACCGCGACTGCTCGGCGCTGGCCTCCAACGGTGAACTGCTGATTGCCGAGAACGGCTTCGAGCGCTACCAGAACGAGTACATCGGCCCGATCGTCGATATCCTGGCCGACTTCCCGGATATCACCATCGTGGCGATCATCGAGGTGGACTCGCTGCCCAACCTGGTGACCAACCTGAGCGTTCCGGCGTGCCAGGAAGCCAACGGCGCCGGCGGCTACCGCGACGGCATCCGCTACGCGCTGAACCAGTTGTCGCAGCTTCCCCATGTCCACTCGTATGTCGACATCGCCCACTCGGGCTGGCTGGGCTGGAGCTCCAACTTCGGTCCCGCGGTCACCCTGATCGGCGACGTGATTGCAAGCACCGACGCCGGCTGGGGCAGCATCAACGGCTTCGTCTCCAACTCGGCCAACTACACGCCGGTTGAAGAGCCGTTCTTGCCCGATCCGACCCTGACGGTCGGCGGTCAGCCGATCAGGTCGTCGAATTTCTACGAGTGGAACGACTACTTCGAAGAACTCTCGTTCGACCAGGATTGGCGCCAGGCCATGATCAGCCGCGGCGCGCCGAGTTCTATCGGCATGCTGATAGACACCGGCCGCAACGGCTGGGGTGGTTGCAGCTACGACGCCGGCGACAACGGCTGCCGGCCGACCGCGGTGAGCACGTCCACCGACCTGAACACCTATGTGACAGAATCGCGTATCGATCGCCGCTACCACCGCGGCAACTGGTGTAACCAGGCCGGCGGTGTCGGCTTCCGCCCGCAAGCCAACCCGCATCCGGGCATCGACGCCTACGTGTGGGTCAAGCCGCAGGGTGAATCCGACGGTATCAGCGATCCGAACTTCGAAGTGGATCCGAACGATCCGAACAAGAAGCACGATCCGATGTGCGATCCGAGCTACGGCGGTAATGAGCGCAACGGCAACAGTGCGACCGGCGCGCTGGATAACGCACCGCATGCCGGCCGCTGGTTCCCGGAAGCGTTCCAGGTTCTGCTGCAGAACGCGTATCCGCCGCTGTAAGGTTCGGGCGACCATAAGTCGATAACAAGGAGCCATTTTTGGAAGGCTCCACAAAAGAATAAATGTTAAGAACAGGCCCCGCTGCCATCCGCAGCGGGGCTTTTTTTATTGAATTAACGGAGATTAAGTTGCATTATTCTTTTGGTCTTGTATTTCGGCGCCATACGACAGAGCGCGTAAAGGAGGGGATAGTGGTTAAAACAAGCACCGGATTATTAGTTGTTATTGCGGTTGCCGTGATTACGGGTCTGATTATCTTTCATTATCCCGTTCCGCAAGACACGATTCCCGAGGCGCCGGTATCGGCACCGGTAGTTCGGGATACGGCGCCGGAAGAACCCATTGCCCCGGCTTCACAGCCTTCCGTCGAAGCCGAAGTTGTCGAGAAGGAGAATCCGGACGAGGACGGCCAAGTCGTGTTGATGGAGGAACAGCCCGTTTTAGGGTCGTTCGTGCGGGTTCGGGCGGTGCGGGAGCAAACGGACGATTCCCAACCGGGCGCGGTGCGAGATCTCGAATTTCTTTTTCGCCCGGGGGTTCTGCCCAGAAGGCTGTTCGAAAATACCGATAATGTCATTCTCCGATACGACCAGCTCTTCAAAAACGATGTGGGCGCCGGAGCCGCGGCAATCCGCTTTTATTACGAGGTCGTCACGACCGACACCAACGGCGACGGCATGTTGTCCGGCGAAGATGCGTTTGATATAGGCGTCAGTTACATAGACGGCAGTGGGTATACGACTTTGGCTTCCAATGTCGAAAGTGTTCTGGTTTATGAACAGTCAGCCGGAGGGTTGGAGTTGCAACTCACGTTGCAACTGGCCGGAGACGAACTCGTCAAGAGGGTCTATTCGCTGGAAAGCAATACGCTGCTGTCGGAACAGCGAATCCAATACGATTAAAGAAGTTTCCCATTAAATCGGAGTTTCCTTGATTCCGGCCGCCGGTGAGGGGGAGCTTGCGATGCCCAGTCCTGAATTGCCGCTTATGGTTTGAGGGTTGCGAGTAGCGCGTCGAGGGAAAAATCGTAATCTTTCAGATTACGGTTGTACTTTTTCGAAAATTGTTTGAAATCGATTTGCCGCCAGTCGAGATCGTTCAGCTTTTCACGGTATTCTTCGACATTGGTTGTGTCGACGGGCCTGAGTTGCGTTTGCGATACCAGTCCCGGTTCCTCTGCAAAATCAAAACCGTAATGATAGTCGTGAACAAGTATCAGTGTTTTTGCGCCTTCCAGGAAATGACTTCCGAGTGTCGCCACCATTTTGCCGGCGGCTACCGCATCCATGCCTGCCCGGCTCCAGTCCATGCCGCCGATGAATATATCCTGTCCCGGGACTTTGCCCGAGTGTTCTACGGCTTCAATTGCGCCCAGCGCCATGAGATCGCTCGCCGACCATACCGCGCCGGTTTTTGGAAACTGTTTTAACGCGTCGAGCAACTCTTCATATGCCGTGACCTGTACCCAGCCGGTGAGGGCCAGTTTGCCGAGCACGGCGTCGTTTTGTTCGTTAATACGTTTTCTGAGACCGGTGTAGCGGTTCTCCTCCATTTCGTCCTTATTGCCCCAGCCTCCCAGCCCCACGACATGGACTTTGCCGTTGTCGGTTTTGCCGGCGGCTTTTGCTTTGTTGATCAGTATATCCGCCAGCACGTAACCCGCCTGCAACTCGTCGGGGGTCATCTGGCCGATCCAGAGTTTGTATTTGCCGCGCGGCTGCCCGACTTCGCTCCGCTCCTCGGATGCAATCCCGGAATTGAAAATGAACGTGCGAATATCCAGCTGTTCCGCGCGCTCTAAATGGTGTTGAGTGGTGGCGATCCAGTAACCGGTCAGGAAATAATCAGGCCTGTCTTTGGCGTTAAGGGCGGCCAACCCGTCTTTTTTAAGGCTGTAGCTGTTCGATTTCGAATAGGCGACGCGCAAACTGATTTCCAGATCCTCCGCCGCCGCCTTCATGATTTCGATGGTTTGTGTCCAGAAGGGGCTGATGCCGGGAGGGTCGGGAACCAGAACGGTGACCTTGGGCGCGGATTGGGCAACGACGGACGGCAGCCACGCTAGCAGGGCAAGGAACAGTAGAGCCTTCCGTGGCCCTTTCAAATTGAATGAATTCAACATCAAGGTTCCAGGTGACATCGCGGGTCCTTCTACACCTACACGCTTATTCGCACGGATGATATGAATAACGGCATATTGACTGATATCGGCCCGCGAACCCGCATCTTGAGGAGGAAAGTCTGCCCGCTATGCTCCCCCGGCGGGGGCGGCCCGTCAGGATTCCGGCAGCATGAGCTTGAAAAGCGCGTCCAACGTCAAGTTGTCGCTTTTGATGCCGGCGTTGTACTTTTTCGAAAACTGTTTGAAATCGACTTTCCGCCAATCGGCGGCGCTCATTTTGTGCAGGTATTCTTCGGCGTTGTCGGCGGTGACCATTTCCAGCGATGTGAGCATTTCCAGGCCCGACTCGTCCTCGAAGTCCATCCCGTAGTGGTAGTCGTGAATCAGCACCAGGGCTTTGACGCCTTCCAGGAAATGTCCTCCCATGGTAGCGGCAATTTTTCCCGCAATAACTTCGTTTATGGCCTCCAGGCTCCAATTAAAGCAGCCGATGAATATATCCTCGCCCGGTTTCTTGCCCAGGTCGCGGACGGCGTCCAGCGCGGACAGTGCGGTAATATCGGTGATCGACCATATTGCACCGGTTTCAGGGTGGCGTTTCAACGCGCCGAGCAACTCGTTATAGGCGATCTCTCCTTCCCAGCCGGTGAGCAGCAGTTCTTTCAGCACGGCGTCGCCGCGTTCGGCGATGCGTTGCCTGATCCCGCTGTAGCGCTTTTCCTCAACGGAGTTTTTAATTCCGTCACCGCCGATGACGATCAAGTGAACCTTGCCGGACTTGTCGGTTTTGCCCGCCGCTTTGGCCTTGCTGATCAGCAGATCCGTCAGGGTGTAGGCCGCCTGCTGGTCGTCCGGCGTCAGTTGGCCGATCCAATACCGGTACTTGTCGCGGGGACGCCCCATCTCCCGGCGCTCTTCATGCGCCACCGCCGAGTTGATAACGAAGGTTCGAACCCGCAGTTCCTCGGCGCGTTTTATATGATGCTGCGTGGAAGTCACCCAGTAGCCGGTCAGAAAAAAATCGGGCCGGTTGGGGCTGTTGAGCGCCGCCAGGCCGTCTTTTTTTTGACTGTAGGAATTGTTTCTGGAATAAACAATGCGCAAATCGATCCCCAGGTCTTCAGCGGCCGCCTGCATGGTTTCGCTGACCAATGTCCAGAAAACGCTGGCGCCTTCCGGCGCCGGCATGATGAAGGCCACTTTCGGCGCGGACTGGGCGGACAGCCCGGATACCCATATCAACGCCGCAACCGGCATGAGCACCGTCCAGTATCGGAGATGCCGGCCCTGGCGAATTTTTTTGCTGAACAACATGAGGAATACTGCCGCTTGAGAGACGTGTTTTGCCTGCATCAGTAATTGAACGACATTTGAAATTTATATCGGCAAGGATTGGCCGATCTTTAAGCCGCTTATTTTTGTCAGCCCTGGTTCAGGGGGGATGGTTTCAGGTTTTTGAGCAGCGCCTCAAGGGAAAAATCATAATGCTGCAAGACAGGGTTGTATTTTTTTGAAAACCGCCTGAAGTCGATTTCATGCCAATCGAGGCCGCTTAGCGGGTCAAGATAACGTTCCACGTTGGCGGCGGTGGCGGGGTCCAGCTGCGTTTGTGTTTCCACGCCCGTGTCCCCGGCAAAGTCCAGACCGTAATGGTAGTCGTGCGCCAGTATCAACGCTTTGAGACCTTCCAGGAAATGACCGCCCAGGCTGACGGTCATGTCGCCGGCGGCGATGGCCTTCAGTCCGTCGAGGCTCCAGTCTATACCGCCGATAAAAATGTCCCTGCCCGGCATCAGTCCCAGATCCTTTGCGGCGTTGATCGCGCCCAACGCCATTATATCGCCGGCGCACCATATGACCGTGACCTTTGAATGCTGTTTGAGCGCGGTCATCAATTCGTTGTAAGCCGTATCCCGCGACCATCCGGCGAGAATAAACTGGTCGAGTACCGCGTCGTTCTGTGCATTGGTGCGGTTTTTCGGCCCGTTGTAACGGTCTTCTTCCATTTTATGTTTCTCGCCCCAGCCTCCCATGGCTATCAGATGAACTTTGCCGTTGTCGGTTTTGCCCGCCGCTTTGGCCTTTTCGATCAGTATATCGGCCAGCAGGTAGCCGGCTTGCATATCGTCGGGAGCGACTTGTCCGATCCAATGCCGGTACTTTTCCCTCGGCTTGCCGGTTTCCGCGTCTTCCCCGGTCGCCACTCCGGAATTGAAAATGAACGTTCGAATGCCCAGCTGCTCGGCGCGGCGAAGATGATATTGCGTCGAGGCCTTCCAGTACCCGCTGAGAAAATAATCAGGCTTGTCCGGATGATTGAGCGCCGCCAGCCCGTCTTTTTTAAGACTGTATGAATTGGGGGTGGAGTGCACGACCTTTAAATCAATTTCCAGATCTTCCGCGGCGGCGCGCATGACATCGGTTATCTGGTCCCAAAACGGACTGATCCCGGGAGCGTCCGGAACAAATAAAGACATTTTGGGCGCCGGCTGGGCGGTGGCCAGCGTCAGCCATGGCAACAGGACCATGTGCATGAGCGCGCCCTGCAGGCATTTTGCCGTGAAACTGTTCCGATTCATGTCGCCTTGCTTTGTTTTGGCTTCCTGAAATTATCGGCGGATAATCGCCGGGCTTGAGATGACGGGCTTCGTATCGGTGAGAAAAGCCGCTGTTCGACGGCGGGAGCGCGGCGTGTATTTACTTTATGATTTCGCTTTCAGACTCGAGCAATGCATCCAGCGAGAAGTCGTAGTCTTTCAAGCCGGGATTGTGTTTTTTTGAGAATCGTTTGAAATCGATTTTCCGCCAGTCCAGTTCGTACAGCCGGTGCAAATATCCTTCGGCATTGCCGGCGGTGACGGCTTTCATCGCGGTTTGCATTTCCGCGCCGGTCCCTTCGGCAAAGTCGATGCCGTGGTGGTAGTCGTAAATCAGGATCAGGGCTTGGGCGCCTTCCAGGATATGACCGCCGACGGTGACCGCCATCTCGCCGGCGGCGACGGCTTTCAGTCCGTCGAGACTCCAGTCTATGCCGCCGATAAAGATATCGCGTCCGGGCGTCTTACCCGATGCTTTTGCGGCCCGCAGTGCGCCCAGCGCCGTGGCGTCGCTGACACACCATATCGCCCCGGTTTGCGGGTACTCCTGCAACGCCTCAAGCGTTTCATCATAGGCGATCGTGGCGGACCAGCCGGTCAGCACGGTCTTGTCCAGGCGGGCATCGTCGTGCTCCCGGATGCGATTTTTAAGTCCGGCATCGCGGGATTCGTCGACGCTTGCCCCGAAAGCGCCGACGCTGATCAGGCGAACTTTGCCTGTTTCGTCGGTTTTACCCGCCTTCTTCGCTTGCGCGATCAGCGTATCCGCCAGCAGGTAACCCGCCTCCCGGTCGTGGGGGACCATCTGCCCGATCCAGTGCCGGTACCGTGCGCGCGGTCCGCCGAGGTCTTCGCGGTCTTCAGCAGTAACGCCGGCATTGAAAATAAACGTGCTCACGCCCAGTTTCTCCGCGAGTTTCAGGTGGTGAGGGGTGGCTTCGATCAGGTACAGGCTTAATAAGTAGTCGGGCGGCGGCCGGGAGTTCAGGATAGCCAGCCCGTCTTTTTTATGGTTGTAGGAGCCGGCCTTGGAATAAACGACCTTGAAATCGATTCCCAGATCATCCGCCGCCGCCTGCATGATTTCGATGGCATGCGTCCAGAATGGCTGCTCGCCGGGCTGATTGGGTACAAGAAACGTCACGCTTGGCGGTTGTTGTGCGG
>DASVCP010000456.1:0-2279 GCA_036381555.1 Gammaproteobacteria bacterium | reverse complement strand
CGTCAATCATATTGCTGACAGTAGCCCTCGCAACGACAGCGGCCCATGCCGCGATCAACGTTGATTTTTCAGTTAAACCTGACAATCATCGCCATACGATCAGTCCGTTGATTTACGGCAGTAACCAGGATCTCGACGGTGGTGAGAATTTCGGACTTTATCGCCTGGGCGGCAACCGCACCACCGGGTATAACTGGGAAAACAACGCCTCCAACGCAGGCCATGACTGGCACCACTCCAGTGACGATTACCTGACCTGGGTTTACGGTATCGAAGACGCCGATGAAAATACGCCCGGCATCACGATGACACACTTTCATGACAGGGCGGTTAACGCCGGTGCGAAGTCCCTGTTAACCCTGCAAATGGCGGGTTACGTTGCGAAAGACAAGGATGGCGATGTGGCGGAAGGCGAGACCGCGCCGTCGGCCCGCTGGGTCGAAGTGATTCCCAAAAAGAATGCCCCGTTCGCGTTGATGCCGGATCTGACCGACAACGCCGTTTATATCGACGAAATCGTCAACTTTCTGGTGAACCGCTACGGCCGCGCCGACGAGGGCGGGGTGCTGGCATATTCGCTGGATAACGAACCGGCCTTATGGTCGCAAAATCATCCGCGTATTCATCCAGCCCCGGCCGGGGCGCAGGAACTGGTCGAACGTTCGGTCACGACCGCCGCGGCGGTGAAAGACGTCGACCCGAGCGCGCAAATTTTCGGGCCGGCGCTGTACGGATTCGCCGCATTCAATCACTTTCAGAACGCGCCGGACTGGCCGGCTTTATCCGGATCATACACCTGGTTTATCGATTACTACCTGGCGCAAATGAAAGCCGCCTCGGACGGGCAGGGCCGGCGGTTGCTCGACGTGCTGGACGTGCACTGGTACCCGGAAGCGACCGGCGATCACCGTATCACCCTGTCCGAGGGTAATACGCGCAACGATAAAATCGCCCGCCTGCAGGCGCCGCGCACGCTTTGGGATCCGGATTATCGGGAGAACAGCTGGATCGCGCAATCGCACAGCGATTTTCTGCCGTTGCTCCCGCGTCTGCAAAACGCCATCGACAGCCTTTATCCCGGCACCCGGCTGGCGATCACCGAATTCAACTACGGCGCGGCTGCCGATATTACCGGCGGCGTTGCGATTGCCGATGTATTGGGCATTTTCGGAAAGTACAATCTTTACGCGGCGAACTACTGGAAGTTGGGCGATGATGCAACTTATGTTTCGCTGGCGTACAAGCTGTTCCGTAATTACGATGGCAACAATTCGACGTTCGGGAATGTCAGCGTCGACGCGGAGATGAGCGATAAGGTAAACAGTTCTGTTTATGCTTCAGTCAACGACGGCACGGGCAATCTGCACGTCGTGGTATTGAACAAACATCTCGATGAAACCATCAACGGCAGCTTCAACATCGATTCGGATACGGACTATCGGTCGGCAAACGTTTACACGATGACCGGCAATGCGGCTGCCTTGCAGAAGCCGGGCGGGGTTTCGATTTCCGGTAACACCTTCAGCTATGCGATCCCTCCGGTGTCCGCGCAGCATTTTGTAATTTCCGTCAATCCGGCCGGAAGTTCTTCCTCCGGCGGACCGTCTTCATCGCCGGAAGGCGGTTCCGACCCGAACGGCGAAGGCAGCAGCGGCTGGCTGCTGTTGCTGGTCGGATTCGGCCTGACCGCCTGGCTGATGTTCCGTTTTAACTCCCGGGATTGATGCAACTCCAAGTCGCGAATCACAGAGAAATCATGGAAGGCTCCGGCGAAACCTGGGCCAAATCGTTTGGCGTCGAGCTGGAATAGGCGTTTACACAAAGCGGGTTAGAGTCGCGAGCCAAAACAATCCAATATCGAGAGGCAAAAATGACGTTAGAAGAAATTAGAAAAGATTTTGAGGCGAGTTCCAACAGGGCGGCGTCCATGCCCATCGCGGGTATGATTGTCTGGCTGCTGGTGGGAGTCGCGTCCACCCAGTTCAGCGAACGCACGGGATTATTGATTCTGCTGTTTGGCACCGGCGCCATTTTTCCGATCGCGCTGCTGATTGCGAAGTTCAGACACGAGAACCTGGTTGCATCCAAAAACCCGTTGGCCCGCCTGATCGGACTTTGCATCCTGATGGTCAACCTCCTGTGGGCGCTTCATATACCGTTGTTTCTCTATGCGCCGGCGTTTGTGCCGATGAGTGTCGGCATCGGGCTGGGGCTCCACTGGATCGTGTATTCGTGGATCATTCAAAATCCGCTCGGCATTGTCCATGCCGTACTGCGCA
>DASVCP010000455.1:0-4214 GCA_036381555.1 Gammaproteobacteria bacterium | reverse complement strand
TTACCCATTGTTGGCCCTTTTTACTCATACTAGAATACTTATTTCGACATTTAAGTATTGCCCCATCTCTTGCAATGTCAACCTTCCCGTAGAACTCGTTAACTGTGTTTTTCTTAACATTGCCTGACCATTCACATTCATTCATAAATATCGGCTTAGTTTTATCCGCAATCAAATAATAACTCTTTTCAATCGCCCAATTGATCGTCAAGTATTTTTGATCCAGTATCGCTTCAAAATTAACTACATCTTCAACAGATGGAATGGCCCCACTCCCTGTTACAGCAACTTTTTCTGCTGGCAAAATTCCATCAGGAAATGGTTTAGGTGGCTCCACACACCCTTGAATCACTACAGCTACCAAAAGGGAAAAAATTGCACTTTCTCTCATATCATTTTCTCTTGAGATATATCCTCATTAGACTCTAACGTGCGCTTAATTTGCGAGGCACGTAGTGCCGAGTCAAATTGAAGAGAATGTTAGAAACATATTAACTATTTATTAAGCGCATTAATTAATTCTAATTTCCTGATTTCTATTTTGGATAATTCTGTCATCATTTCTCCAAACACTACACCACATGCAAAATCTCGATTCAAGCTGACCCTTTTTCCTCCCTCCACTCTAGTCAAAACCCATTTCCTCACTTCTTGACTGAGCCTGCCATCTGGGTCCGATACTTTTTCCCACGTGCTTTGATATTTTTTCTTTGTTTCGATCTCTACATATTCAATCTCTTCCCTTACTCTCGCAATTATTGGCAAGGAATCGTTCTCTAGCAGTTTCCCGCACTCGCTTCTTTGGAATTCGTTAATCATAAATCCAATTCCCACCACTTTTTCCAACAAATGCTCAATAAAATACGAGTTGTCTTCTGCAAGCACATTAAAAGACATCATAAGACCAACTATTAATATATAAATACTCCTCATCACCATTTCCTATTTCTAACGTTTTACTAAATGGGCGAAGCGCGTTAGCGCGAAGCTCCATCTAAGAAAATTGTTAGAGAGTATTTGCAAAAGCCAGCAACCATGATAGCAAATAAAAAACAACAAGCGTTTTTGCAAGGCCCGTAAAAACACCATGCGATGCGTTTGGCGCGCAACGCCAAACACTAACTGCCACATATGTGATGTAGGCAATCACAAGCGGAAATAGCAAGGAATTTACTAAGAGATCATCTTCTGGGCTTTTCCAAAGTAGCCAACCGATAAAGCCAACAAGAGCAAAGAATGGGATTTTACTAAGCACCCCGATTAACCAGTATGCTTGCCAAAGCTTTGCTTCCCCGTGCCAACATCTTACAAAAAAATTTCTCTTTTTTGATTCTGCGTTCATTTTTTGCTCTCTAACGCTTGGGTAACAGGTGCGACGTTAGGAGCATCCTGTTGACCCACTTGTTACACCTTGATTGCCGATAAGTAGCTGTGGCTCATGGTACAAAGACAACAACCACTCTTCATTTGCTTTTAAATAGCTATCGATTTTTGGGGTTTCCATATCTGCGATTGTAGCAACCTGTGTAAGACAACTATGTATGTGGAACCTTAGCTGCTCTAAGACTTCGAAATATTCGTGTTGAATATCTCTTGGGCGATAAAAATCACTGAATTGAGCTTCATCTTTTAACGATGGATCGACACGCAGCCGCTCTTCAAAGGTTATGAACTGTCGTACGCCTTCGGCCATGAGTTCAATCAGGAGATACAATCCTCCATCATGGAAGTCAGTAAGTTTAACCTGGGCTTCAACCAAAATACTTCGAATGCCTTGTAGAGACGCAAGGGAATTATCAATACAGTTGTCGCAGCATTCTTTTGAGCTTAGAACCCTCTTGTCGGGCAGCCTTACCAATAGCTCTCTTGCTACTTTTTTCTCAATATCTGTTGGTTTTACCGAGAAAGAAATAAATGGCAACCTGATAGTCACTCCGTCTGTGCTTCTTTGCCTTTTCTGCGGCCTTACCAAGTAGCTTGTCAAAATTGAACTTGAATTCCATCTCGATTCCTATTGAGAGGTGTAACAGTGTGAAACAGTGGATTCCACTGTTTCTGTATTAGATGGAATCCTCCTATTTTTTCGAGAATTCGTTGAGAAAACTTAATTAAGCCATTGTTTATCATATTAAAATCGCCCTTTAACCCGATTTTCCAATTTTAAATAGGGTGGATTGTTTACACCTATTTTTGAAACTTAAACCAATTCACCCCGAAAAACCAACATTTTCATGTACAGGCCCTGGCGGCCGGTTAACAACTATTAAGGTTTTCTTATTTTTAATTCTCCGTGCGCTCCGTGGTTAAGAGAATTATAAAAAGTCTCCCATCATTCTTAATCCCCCGACTCCACCATCCCCCGCCGTTGCAACCAGCGGGCGATCAACCAGCACAACGCCGCCCAGGCCGCGCCGGCGGCCCAGCCGGCCAGTACGTCCGTCGGCCAGTGCACGCCGAGATAGACGCGGCTGATACCGACCAGCATGGTCAGGAATGCCGCAACGATCAGAAAGTAGGCTTTCAGTTCGGATTGAGCATGCACCCGCGCGAGCAAGGCGGCCAGCGTAAGGTAAGTGACGGCGGCCATCATCGAATGGCCGCTGGGAAAACTGGCGGTATAGACGAACGACTCGTGGGTCACGAGGTCGGGGCGCGGGCGGTCGAAGCCGATTTTCAACAGCGTGCTGAGCAGAATGCCGCCGGTTACGGAGACGGTAACCAACAGCGATGCGCGGAAGCGCCGCGACAACAGCAGGTAACCCACCACGACCAAGGCGATCAACGTCAACACGCCGGTGCCGCCCAGCGCGGTGAAGTCGCGGCCCATTTCCTCCAGCCAGGCGGGCCCCAGCGGATCGGTGGTGTCCTGCGAGTTGCGCAGCGACAGCAGAATAAACTCATCGACGCCGCGGGTTTCGCCTTCCATCACCTCGTCGGCAATCTCCGCGAAGATCCAGATGCCGCCGAACAGCACCGCGGCCCACAGCAGTACGTGAAGGTAATGGCGGCCGATCCATTTGATCAGGTCGAATATCAGGCGGCCGAGGTTTGTGAGGTTATCCGGCTTATTCATGTTGGGCTCCTACCGTCCGATGGGGCAGCAATACCGCCGATAGTAGTCTGGATAAAAAGATTTTGCCAGAACCCTGGTTTATAATCCCTCCAGCCATCTCCCAAAGGGAGGGTTCAAGTGCGAAAAGCCTGCCTCACGCGAAGGCGCAAAGGCGCAAAGAAAAGCTTGTTCATGGTTGTAATATTTTCTTCATTGCCTCCCAGACGCAGTTTGATTTTACCTTCACGTCTTCGTGCCTTCGCGTGAGAAATGCACGGTTCTATAATCCACTTGATTTGAGGAAGACTGTTTAATCTATGGAAGCATAATAAGCTGCGAGATCCTGAATCTGCGCCTGCGTCAGCCGTGCGGCCACTTGGTTCATGATGTGCGCATAGGGCGTTCCGCCGCGCTTACCGGTTTTGAACAACTCCAGCTGTAAGGCCAGATAACCGGCGTACTGGCCGGCTAGTTCGGGATAGACCGGGTTGCGGGGTTCCCGGCCCGGACCGTGACAATGGACGCATGAGGGGATGCCCTGCTTCGGCATGCCTTGTTCGGCCAGTTTGCGGCCGTGCGCCGCGCTGTCTTGGTTAATCGACGGATTGCCCGACAGAGACGGCGACAGACGGGCGTAATAGCGGGCCAGGGTTCGCAGGGTTTCCTCGCTCAGGCCGGCGGCCACCGGTTGCATGATGCCGCTGAGCCGTTCGCCCTTGGAGAAAGCCAACAGGCTGGCAAGTAAATAATCCTCGTTTTGTCCGGCCAGTTTCGGAAAGGCGCCCAAGCCGCGGCCGTTGCCGTCGGCGCCGTGGCAACGGGCGCAGTCCGCCACGATCAATTGCAACGGTTCGGTCAGCGGGCGCAAAAAGTATTGCACCGCATCGCCGCTCTCATCGTCTTTCATGGCACTGGCGACATCGCCGTAGGCCAGTCGCCGGTATTGATCGGGACCGAGGACGGGTAGTTGTTGCAGGAACGCCACCATCGACCAGACTTCGTCTTCACGTTCGAGCGTAACCCAGCCGGGCATGGCCGTGTACTTGATGCCATGCTTGACGATCCAGAACAATTGTTCGGGCGTGCGTTCCCGAATCCTCGAAGGCAGCGGCGGCGGTTGCGGCGTCATCTGCTTGACGATCGGCGACCGGGGTTCGCCGGG
>DASVCP010000454.1:0-5402 GCA_036381555.1 Gammaproteobacteria bacterium | reverse complement strand
GGATGGTGGAAATGCAAAAGGGCTGTAGGAACAGCCCTTGCAATCTGCGGATAGGTTTTTGGCTTTTTAAAAACTCCCTACTAGCCCATGCCTAGTGAGAAGTCGTAGTCCATTTTGTTGCTGGGTCCCTGGAAGAAGTTGCCCTGGGTGAAGTCGGCGCCGATGGTCCACAAAGCCGAAAGAGTGGCGGCGTCTTCCACATGCTGGACAATCGTATATTTCTTGAGCGACTTGGCCTTCTCAGTGATTTCTTTCAGGGTTTTCTGATTCTGCGGGTTCTGGGCAAGATCCTGGGTGAAATCCTTGTGAAACTTCAGGTACTCGGCCGGCACCAGTTCGACCAGCTTGAAGGGGTCCGGGCCGGTGCCGAAATCGTCGATGGCAAACGTGCATTGTATGGTTTTCAGCAGAGTGGCGAACGCCTGTGCCTGTTTAAGGTGAGAAACCACGGCTTCTTCCTTCACTTCGAAAACTATACGGTTCTGCTGAATTTTGTGGCTCTTGAGTTTTTCGCTGATCCAGCGGAACAGTTCGGTATCCGCCAGCGAACCGCCGGTCAGCTTAATGAAAAATACGGTATTGGGATGCTGCGCCGAATGCTTGACCAGCTGGGCAAAGGCATTGCTGATCACCCAACGGTCAAGGATTTTAGACATTTTGGTTCGTTCCGCTGCGGGTAGAAATTCTTTCGGGGGAACGCGGCTTCCGTCTTCATCCCGCATTTCCATAAACACTTCGTAACGTTCCAGTTCGCCGCCGTCGAGTTGCACGATCGGTTGATAACGCAGTTGCAGACGGTTTTCATCGAGAGCGCTTTTCAAGCGCTTGACCCAGGCGGCATCGATTTGCTTCTGCGTCATTTCGCCTTCTTTTGGCTGGTAAATGTGCAGCCTCTCAGTCGCGTCGTTGGAGGCTTCGGTCAATGCCTTGTCGGCGCGGGACATGACCTCATTAACGTCCAGAGAGCCGTCATCGATCAGGCAAATTCCGACGCGGCATTCGGTGTTGATGGATTTGCCGCCGACTTCACAGATATGGCCGCCCACGGCTTTAATGATTTTGTTTCCTTTTGCCTGTAATTCTTTTTCGTTTGCCGTGGGGATCAGCACCAGGTACTTGCTGCCTTCATAGCGGCCCGCCAGGTCTTCGCCGCCGAGCTGGTCTTTTACGACGGTGGCGATTTCGGCGATGACCTGGTCGCTGCCTACCATGCCGACTTTGTCCTGGATTCCCTTGAAGTCGTCGATTCCGATGTGCATCAGCGCATAATGCTTGTTCTTCTTACCGACATTGATAATGGCCTTTTCAAACTCTTCCACGAACGCAAGGCGGTTCAGCAGGCCTGTCAAAGGGTCCAGCCGGCTGAGCAGGTTAATTTGCTCTTCCAACTCGCGCGTGTCCACGCTCTGACGGATAAGAATCTGAGTGCAGGGCTCGCCGTCGATACTGGCTTCACTGAATTCCATGTGACCGGGGAAGGTTTCATTGTTGATATCTCTGAGTTCGGTTTCCAGTTCCGCTCTTTTGAGGTTTTGCGAGTCCATGTTGCGCAGGAACTGTTTAAATTCTTCCTGTTTTTCATTGGAGACAAGATCCATGATTGGCAGGCCTTCAATATCGTCAAAGCCGCCAAAACCGAACATCTCAAGGTAGGCCTGATTCGCATAAACATGCATGCCCTGGTGGACGTAGCTGATGGCATCGCGCGAGTTATTCATCAGAATCTGGCACCGCGCCTCGCTCTCGGTGTACATCTTTTCCAGTGATCGGTATTTTTGCCTGATCGATACATAATCCAGCTCGCGTTTAACGACTATTTTGAGATGTTCAAGGTCATTTTTAATGACGCGATCGCGGGCTCCGGCATTAATGGCGGCGGGAATGCTTATGTCTTCGGGTTTTTCGCTCAACAGGATTGCGACGGCGTCGCTTTTGGTGGAAACCAGCAGTGGTATCAGACTTGACAGTGTCAGCAGCGGGTTGGAGTGACTGACGAGGATGATTTCGGGTTGATGAGACTTGAGTACGTCCTCCGGCTCCTCATCGCTGAGCAGAGAATGGGATCGAAGCGCAAATCCGCCGCTGCGCAATGCCTTGAGGTAAGCATTGGCATGATTGGCCGATTCTTCAACGATTAGCAAGCGCAGTGCAGTTTCAACTGCCAAACCTTCTCTCCTGATTTCTTTAAATTTTTCAAGGCGTTATTGTAAAGAGAAATCTCACGAGCATATTCTGTCAGGTTTTCGGCAATGCGGCCAGCATCTGAAGGGTGGACAACAAGCCGGCAGCAGCGTCAGTGTTCCCGGTGATGCCGCGGCTGGATCGGCAACAGTGTTTTGGATGGCCGGCCGGGAATCTCGCGAACCAAACGCGGTACCATGTAACCCGGCAGGTTGTGCTGCAGTTCGGTAGCGAGGCGTACAGCGTATTCCTCGTTAACTTCAAAATGATGCGCGCCCTTTACCGGATCCAGCATGTGCAGGTAATAGGGCACCACGCCCGCTTCGACGAGAGCTTCGGCAAGTTCGATCTGGGCGGCAAGCGTATCGTTGACACCTTTGAGTAATACGGCCTGGTTGAGAACAATTTCTCCGAGGTTGCGCAGCTTTGCGATGGCCGTCCGAACGCTGTCGTCGATTTCCTGGGCATGATTGGCATGGATGACGTGGACAATTCTTTTGCCGGCACTGCCCAACACCTTCAACAATCCGTCATCGATTCTTTCGGGGAGTACCACGGGTAGCCGGGAATGAATACGCAGGCGCTTGATGTGACGGATTTTTCCGACCCGTTCCAGCAGGTCGTCGAGTGCCTCGTTGGTCAGGGTCAAGGGATCGCCGCCGCTTAGAATCAGTTCGTGCAGGGAGGTGTCGCGGGCGATGAAATCCATGGCAGCCGCCCAACGGTCTTTTTTGGGGTTTGCCGCGTCATAAGGGAACTCGCGGCGGAAACAGTACCGGCAATGCACGGCGCAGGCCTCCGTGACGACCAGCAGGGCCCGACCGGCGTATTTTTGCAGCAAGCCGGGCGACACCATGGCCTGCAGGTCGCCGACGGGGTCGGCAACAAAATCTGGAGGGCTCTTGAACTCCGCGTCCAACGGTAATACTTGTCGGAGCAGGGGGTCTTGGGGGTCGCCCGGCCGCATTCGGGCGATATAGCCCCTGGGAACGCGGAGCGAAAACAAGGTCGCCGCCCTGTGGGCGGCTGCCAGGCGGCCGGCATCGCCGTCGAGCTTAAGGATTTTGAGCAGCTCGGACGGATCTCTGACCGCATGTGCAAGGGCTTCGCCCCATGGGATCGCGGATTTTATTTTGGGCATTGCGTCGGGTATCATACCGCCCTCATTTGGCGGATAAAGACGGGGTCGGAATGGCAACATATTCAACCAACGAATTCAAGTCGGGATTAAAAATTATGCTCGACGGCGATCCATGCACCATCGTTGAAAACGAATTCGTACAACCGGGCAAAGGGCAGGCATTTAATCGCGTCAGAATTCGCAACCTTAAAACCGGCAGAGTCGTTGAGAAAACTTTCAAGTCGGGGGATACCGTGGATGCCGCCGATGTCGTTGATATGGATATGCAATACCTTTATTCAGATGGAGAGTTCTGGCATTTCATGCATCCCGAGACGTTCGAACAGCTGGCGGCCGGTGAAGACGCCGTGGGCGATGCGAAACTGTGGTTAAAGGAACAGGACAGCTACCAGGTTACTTTGTGGAATGGCGTGCCGATCAGCGTGATGCCGCCCAACTTTGTCAATTTGAAGATTGTGGAAACCGATCCGGGCGTCCGGGGCAATACCGCCCAGGGTGGTTCCAAGCCGGCCAAGTTGGAAACCGGGGCGGTTGTCAGCGTGCCTTTGTTCGTCGAACAGGGAGAAGTCATCAAGGTCGACACCCGCGCCGGCACCTACGTTTCCCGTGCCAAGGAATAAGATCTTCATATCCGCAGATTTACGTAAATAAAACCCATTCTTTATGAACCGTTTATCTGCTTCTGGGAAGCAGAAGTGAGATCGGAATTTCAAGTCTAAATCAGCTTTTCTTGAGGCCCTGTGTTCAGCTGATAAGATCTGCGCTTATCTGCGGATTCATAGAGGTTTTTTATGCAGTGGCAGCCGACGGCAAGTTTGGAGACTCTACGGGCACGGGCGCGGGTCCTGGCGGAGATCAGGGTTTTCTTTGCCGAACGTAATGTGTTGGAAGTCACTACGCCCGCCTTGTCGCCGGCGGGCGCCACCGACCCGAATATTGCCAGTTTTGTAACCCGTCCCGCCGCGACGCCTGATTCACGGCTCTATCTGCATACTTCTCCCGAATTCGCCATGAAACGCCTGCTGGCTGCCGGCAGCGGCCCGATTTACCAGTTATGCACTGTGTTTCGTGACAGCGACTCGGGCCGGCACCATAGGCCGGAATTCTGCATGCTGGAATGGTATCGGCCGGGATTCGACTACCGGCGGTTGATGGACGAGGTCGAGTTGCTGGTCAAAACACTTGCGGCGCCTTACCGGACCATTGATTCAGTACGGCGACTGAGTTATCGCCGGCTTTTTATTGACAGCCTGCAACTTGATCCGGCGGCTGCGACAATCGGGGATTGCCGGGCTTGCTGCGGCAGATACGGGCTGCCGGTGCCGGAAAACATGCCCGAATCACTGGATCCCTGGCTGGATTTGTTGATTAGCAGCCTGGTTGCGCCACGGCTGCCCCCGTCCGCCCTCACGTTCATCTATGATTATCCGGCCAGTCAGGCGGCGTTGGCGAGCACCAAAATGGTTGACGATTACGCCGTTGCCGAACGGTTTGAGCTTTATTGGGGCGCAGTGGAACTGGCGAACGGCTTTCAGGAGCTGACGGACCCCGAAGAGCAGCTCCTGCGCTTTAAGTCCGACAATATTCAACGCTCTGCACAGGGAATACCGGAAGTTGCGATTGATATGGCCCTGATCGACGCCCTGCGGGCCGGTCTTCCGGATTGCGCCGGTGTGGCGCTGGGCGTCGATCGCCTGTTAATGGCGATATTAGAAGCCGGTCACATAAACGAGGTGATCGCATTTGCCGATGATCCATGAGTTATGGTTGAATTGATGAACGGTCATGTCCGGGACATACGTATAATCGGGATAAAGACATGCAGATAGTCTTTCTTTGTGTGGCCATCGCGTTGCTGGTTTCCTGCTTTTTTGTGGTGTTGAACACCGCGGAGATCTCCAGCCGCCTTTATCCCGGCAGCAATGTGCGGTTTCTTGCGGCGCTGCCGGGTTTGTTGCTGCTGCTAACCCTGCTGGTTTGGTTTTTCCCTGAGCCGTTGTCCACTGATTATTCGAATTGGCTGCTTGTCTTCATCGCCGCCGGTGGATTTGTTGTCTATGGCGCTTGGGCCGATGCGAGG
>DASVCP010000453.1:0-4965 GCA_036381555.1 Gammaproteobacteria bacterium | reverse complement strand
GGAGATAGAGGTGTTTATTCAAACAACTTTTATTATTGGGAACCGATCATGGAATTAACGCCGCGTGAAAAAGACAAGCTGCTGGTGTTTACCGCCGGCCTGCTGGCCGAGCGGCGCAAGGCCAAAGGCCTGAAGCTCAACTATCCGGAAGCGGTGGCGTATATCACTTGCGCGATCCTTGAAGGCGCACGCGAAGGCAAGAGCGTCGCCGAGCTGATGAGCTACGGCGCCACGCTGCTGACGCGCGACGATGTGATGGATGGCATCGGCGAGATGCTGCACGAAGTGCAGGTGGAGGCGACATTTCCGGACGGTACCAAGCTGGTGACTGTGCATAATCCTATAAATTAATTCTTTTCTTCCTTCTACCCTCTCCCTCCGGGAGAGGGTAGGGTGAGGGGATAAAAAAATTCTGACAACAATTATTAATAATTGATTGTTTTGAGGAATCAAACATGATCCCAGGTGAACTGCTCGTCGACGACGGCGAAATCGAACTGAACAAGGGCCGCAGGAGCCTGAAGGTGACGGTTGCCAATACCGGCGATCGGCCGGTGCAGGTCGGCTCGCATTATCACTTTTATGAAACCAACGGCGCTTTGCAGTTCGACCGCGAAGCGACGCGCGGGTTTCGGCTGAACATTCCGGCCGGCACGGCGGTGCGTTTCGAGCCCGGCCAGTCGCGCGAGGTGGAGCTGGTCGAATACGTTGGTGATCGTAGGGTCTACGGGTTTAATGCCCGTGTGATGGGAGACTTATAAATGAGCAGAATCGGCAAGCGCGCTTACGCGGAAATGTACGGCCCGACCATTGGCGATCGGGTTCGACTCGGAGACACCGATTTAATCATTGAAGTTGAAAAGGATTACACCATTTACGGTGACGAAGTGAAATTCGGCGGCGGCAAGGTGATTCGTGACGGTATGGGTCAGAGCCAGCGTGTTGCCGCCGAAGTCGTTGACGTGGTCATCACCAACGCGCTGATTCTCGATTACACCGGCATTATCAAGGCGGACATCGGCATCAAGCACGGCCGCATCAGCGGTATCGGCAAGGCCGGCAACCCGGACACCCAACCCGGTGTCGACATTGTTATCGGTCCTGGCACCGAGGCGATCGCCGGCGAGGGCATGATCGTTACCGCCGGCGGCATCGACGCGCATATCCATTTCATTTGTCCGCAACAGATTGAAGAGGCGCTGATGTCTGGTGTCACCACCATGCTGGGCGGCGGCACCGGCCCGGCGACCGGTACCAACGCCACCACCTGTACGCCCGGCCCTTGGAACATACACCGCATGCTGGAAGCCGCCGATGCGTTTCCCATGAATCTCGGCTTCATGGGCAAGGGCAACGCCAGCCTGCCGCAGGGTTTGCTGGAACAGATCGAGGCCGGCGCGATGGGCCTGAAACTGCACGAGGACTGGGGCACCACGCCGGCGGCGATCGATACCTGCCTGGCGGTAGCCGAACAGACCGACGTGCAGGTCGCGATTCACACCGACACGCTGAACGAGTCCGGTTTTGTCGAAGACACGCTCGCCGCTTTCAAGGGCCGCACCATTCACACCTTTCACACCGAAGGCGCCGGCGGCGGCCATGCGCCGGATATCATCAAGGCCTGCGGCGAAGCGAACGTGCTGCCGTCCAGCACCAACCCCACCCGACCGTACACCGTCAATACTGTCGATGAACACCTGGATATGCTGATGGTCTGCCACCATCTGGATTCGAAGATCGCCGAGGACGTGGCATTCGCCGAATCGCGCATTCGCCGCGAAACGATTGCCGCCGAAGACATCCTGCACGACCTGGGCGCGTTTTCGATGATTTCCTCCGACTCGCAGGCAATGGGCCGCGTCGGCGAGGTCATCACCCGCACCTGGCAGACCGCGCACAAGATGAAAGTGCAGCGCGGCGCGCTGCCGCAGGACAGCGCGCGCAACGACAACTTCCGCGCCCGCCGTTACATCGCCAAGTACACCATCAACCCGGCGATCGCGCACGGCATCGCTCACGAAGTCGGTTCGCTGGAAGTCGGCAAGCTGGCGGATATCGTGCTGTGGAAACCGGCGTTCTTCGGCGCCAAGCCGGCGTTGATTTTAAAGGGTGGTTTTATCGCCGCCGCCGCGATGGGCGATCCCAACGCCTCGATCCCCACGCCGCAGCCGGTGCACTACCGGCCGATGTTCGCCTCGTTCGGCGGCGCGATCGGCGGCACATCGATTACTTTCGTGTCGAAGGCCGCCATGGACGCGGATATCAAGCAGGCGCTGGGATTGCAGAAAATCGTCGCCCCGGTGAAAAACACGCGCAGTGTCAAAAAGGCGGATATGCGCCTGAACGACTACCAACCCAAAATGGAAGTCGACCCGCAGACCTACCACGTCCGCGCCGACGGCCAGTTGCTGGTCTGCGAACCGGCAGACGTATTGCCGCTGGCGCAAAGATATTTTCTGTTTTGATAAAAGCAATATTTAACCACGGAGGACACGGAGGACACGGAGAGGCCACAGAGGATTTAAAGGTTTTTTGTAGGGGAAGAATATTAGTTTTCTCATATAATTTGAAGATTTGAGTTTGGATTTGCTTTTTGTTTGGTTGGTTTAAAGTTAGTAATTCAAGTATTTTTAAGTTAGTGTTTTCTTGTTTTACTCTCAGTGTTCTCCGTGTCCTCCGTGGTTAAATGGTTTTAAATTTATAATGACTGAATTGATTTTTACAACAAAACTTGGTTCGCTGGGGCAGGGGGTCGAAGTTTATTCGACGCTGACTCTGCCGTATCATTCGCGGCAGAAGAGTCGCCTGAAAGTCACGCTGGACAACGGCGAGGAGGCCGGTTTGCTGTTGCCGCGCGGCGAGACGTTGCGGGACGGGCAGTTGTTGCAGAGCGACGATGAAAAATTCATTATCCGTATCCGTGCCGCCCGGGAAAATGTGTCCACCGCCACCACTGACAATCCTAGATTGCTGGCTACCGCCTGCTATCACCTCGGCAACCGGCACGTCGCCTTGCAGGTCGGCGACAACTGGTGCCGCTATCTTCATGATCACGTGCTTGACGAGATGGTGGCGTCGCTGGATCTGGTTGTCATCAGCGAACAGGCACCGTTCGAACCGGAAGACGGCGCATATAAAACCGCAGGGCAGCATCACCATCACCACCATCACGACTGATTCATGGGCTCGCACCTGCGCTTGTGGCAATTGATCTCCCCGGCGCTGCCGGTCGGCGCGTACAGTTATTCCCAGGGCTTGGAATACGCGGTCGAATGCGACTGGGTGGATTCCGCCGGTACGGCGGCGGACTGGATACAGGGCCTGCTCAAACATTCGCTCGCACACCTCGACGTGCCGGTGCTTCAACGTTTGCATGCGGCCTGGCGTGCCGATGATAAGGACAAGCTGATCTACTGGAACAATTTTTTGCTCGCCTCGCGCGAAACAATGGAGCTGCGCGCCGAGGACCGCAGCATGGGGCAGGCATTGGCCATGTTGTTGCCCGAGCTGGGATTGCAGGAAGCCGAAGCCTGGAAGAGGAATGAAACGGTGCCCAGTTTCGCGCTGATGTTCACGCTGGCCGCCGCCCGCTGGGAGGTGGACGCTGAACAAGCCGCGGAAGGTTTCCTGTGGGCCTGGTGCGAAAACCAGGTGATGGCCGCCGTCAAGCTGGTGCCGTTGGGGCAGACGGCGGGGCAGAAGTTGCTGTTGAACAGCGCGTCGATGATTCCGGAAGCGGTCAAGCGGGGCTTTGAATTGACTGACGACGAAATCGGTTGGCTGGCGCCGGGCTTCGCCCTGGCCAGCGCGAAACACGAAACGCAGTATACGCGGTTGTTTCGGTCTTGATGACAAACAAACCAACCACGGGGAACACGGGGATAAGACAGGGATTGGTTAAAAATAATTAACCACGGAGGACACTGAGCGCACAGAGAAGGAAATTCTGAATAACTAAAAAAGCTGGATTGAGCGACTTTTTTCCGGGTGCGCGATATGCTTGGAAAGTTGAATTGATTCCGTAAATCCTGCCCGCTTTAAATGTTGAAAAAGCTATTTTCTTGAAAAGCTGTAGGTTGGGGTAAGGGACGAACCCCAACAAAACTCAATTTCACCTGCAAGTTTCGATTCCAAAGTGCTTTTCAGATCCTGCAAGCGGGTGTAGATTCAGCAGGAGCGAGAATTGGCGCCAGACCTTCCTGGCATAAAGAAAGGGGAACATGATGGACAAAAAACAGGCGGAAACCGTGGCCGATGCGCTGCTCGCGCCGGCGTTGGATGAGCAGGCCGCAGTGGAACAGCGGCGGGCCGAGACACAGCGAATGATGAACACCCATCGCAGGCGGGGCACTTATGGGCTGGTCGGATTTCTCCTGGGCGCGTTGGCGGGCTACTTCATTGCCGGGTCTCTCGTTCCCGCCGCTTTTATTGGCTTGATAGTCGGAATGCTTGTTGGTTATGTCTTCGTTAAGGCGGAGTGACCGGGCGATCAATCCTGACAGGTTTCAGAAATCAATAGAACCTATCTCAAAATGTCGCGAGTGCCGTGTGCAGCGCACGCGGTAGACCTCGGTGGAGGCAAAAATGTCCAAAAAAGCGGAGTTTACACGGAGTAAATGAGCATTTGAGGACATTTTTAACGATGTATCAGCAAGCGCAGTAATTTTGAGATAGGTTCTAAGTAAACAGGGGAATGGCTCCTCCGTTTCGCTCTGTTAAGCATTCATTCCAAGGGGATAAAATGTCGGAGTATTATGCATCGGTAAAATGGAGCCGCAGTGTAGATGAAGGCTATATTGATAATAAATACAGTCGCGGGCATGTTTGGGAGTTTGACGGGGGTGTTATTGTTCCGGCATCTTCGTCACCACACGTGGTACCTGTTCCGTACTCTGTTGAGGCTAACGTTGATCCTGAAGAAGCATTTGTGGCCGCCTTATCGAGTTGTCATATGCTCTTCTTTCT
>DASVCP010000452.1:0-4750 GCA_036381555.1 Gammaproteobacteria bacterium | reverse complement strand
GTCAAATTTTAACGGCATGCGCGCCATGTAAATTTGCGCTATTCTGCGCTCTTAAAAACGAGGAATGTGGCATGCTGGTGAAAATAATCGTCATCGCGATTTTTCTGCTGATCCTGTACAACCTGGCCAGCGCGCTGGTGTATATGCTGAAAGACAAGAGCAAAAGCGACCGTATGGCAAAAGCGCTAATGTGGCGTATCAGCCTGTCGCTGGCGGCGTTCATCCTGCTGATGGTCGCTTATGCCGTTGGCCTGATACAACCGCACGGCATCCTGCCCCCGCCGCCGCAGTAATTAAAATCATTTAACCACGGAGGGCACGGAGAACACAGAGTTAAAAAATCATTAGTTTTAAAAAATAAAAAAGCTCGATATGGACTTTGAGATCATCCACCCACATGATACATGCATCGATTTCACTAAAGTTTTAATTCTCCGTGTTCTCCGTGCGCTCCGTGGTTAGAGCTTTTTTATAACCAATAAACGAAGATGAACAGGCCAAGCCAGACGACGTCAACAAAGTGCCAGTACCAGGCGACCGCTTCGAAGGCGAAGTGATTGTCCGGATCGAAATGACCCTTGATACTGCGAAGCAGGATCACGATCAGCATGATCGCGCCCATGGTAACGTGGAAGCCATGGAAGCCGGTCAGCATGAAGAAGGTCGACCCGTAGATGCCTGAGCTCAGCTTGAGGTTCAGATGATGATACGCTTCGTAATATTCAAAAGCCTGAAGGCCCACGAAGAGCAAGCCCAACGCCACGGTCAGGAACAACCCCAAAATCAACTGGCCGCGATGGTTGGCTCTTAACGCGTGGTGTGCCCAGGTGACGGTTACGCCGCTGGTCAACAGGATAGCGGTATTGATTGCCGGAATGCCCCAAGCCGGCATGGCCTGGAACTCGCCTCCCAGTTGATCCGGTCCGGCCGAAGGCCAGGCGAATTCAAACGTGGGCCACAGCAATTCGTTGGTGAGTGCGCCACTGCCGGCACCACCCAGCCAAGGCAACGAATATACCCGCGCATAGAACAGTGCGCCGAAGAAGGCGGCAAAGAACATCACCTCGGAAAAAATAAACCAGCTCATGCTCCAGCGAAATGAACGATCAACCTGCTTGTTATACAGTCCACGGCTGCTTTCCTTGATCACCATGCCGAACCAGCCGAACATCATCAGAAGAGTGACGGCAACGCCCGCAATCATCACAAACCTGCCGATGCCCGTAGCGCCATTGAGCGCCATCGCGAACCCCACAACTAACGAAGTTAACCCCACCGAACCGACGATCGGCCACCAGTGCGTATCGTGCGGAACGTAATAATCGTTATGTGCTTGAGCCATAAATTTATTAACTCCCGTTAATATCGTTAACTTTTACCCGACGAATCGGTGATATCAAAAAAAGTGTATGACAGAACCAATGACTCGATATGCGACGGCAGATCGCGATCAACCACAAACTTTACCGGCATATCCCGGTCTTCATGGGGTTCGAATTCCTGTTTGGTAAAGCAAAAACATTCCGTCTTATTGAAATACAGCGAGGCTTCACGCGGCGAGACACTTGGCGTCGCCTGCCCGACCAGCGATCGGCCGGTTTTATTCCTGGCCCGGTAGCTGGTGGTATAAATCCCACCCGGATGAACTTTCATCGTCACATCGTTGGGCAAAAATTCCCAGGGCGCGGCGTTATTCACGGTGGCGACAAATTTCACCGTGACCGTCCTGCTTTCGTCCGGCCCGACAACTTCCGCAGCCGACACCTGTCCGGTTTTGCCGTTTAACCCGGTGATGTCGCAAATAATGTCATAGAGCGGCACCAGCGCATAACCGAAGCCAAACATCGCCAGCACCACCAGTAACAACTTTGCAACCAATCGATTGTTGGCCGGCGCCGGAACGGTGTTCATTTCCGTCATGGTCGCTATGACCTCAAGAGTGCGCTTCTTTATGCATCAGATTTACATCAGGCGGCGTACTGAACGTATGATGCGGCGCCGGTGACGGCACGGTCCACTCCAGTCCATGCGCGCCTTCCCAAACCTGGCTGGTGGCCTTTTTGCCGCCACGCACGGTTTTGATCACAATAAATAAAAACAGCAACTGTGAAATCCCGAAGCCGAACGCGCCGATACTTGAAACCCAGTTAAAATCGGCGAACTGCACCGCGTAATCAGGTATGCGCCGCGGCATGCCCGCCAGACCGACAAAGTGCATCGGGAAGAAGGTGAGGTTCATGAAAATCATCGACGCCCAAAAATGCACCTTGCCCAAAAACTCGTTGTACATGTGGCCGGTCCATTTCGGCAGCCAGTAATACACGGCCGCGGTGATGGCGAAAATTGCGCCGGGAACCAGCACGTAATGAAAGTGGGCCACAACAAAATAAGTATCGTGATATTGAAAATCCGCCGGGGTAATGGCGAGCATCAATCCGGAAAAACCACCGATTGAGAACAGCACGACGAACGACAAGGCAAACAGCATCGGCGTTTCAAAGGTCATCGCGCCCTTCCACATCGTCGCGACCCAGTTGAAAATTTTTACGCCGGTGGGCACTGCGATCAGCATGGTCGCGAACATAAAGAACAATTCACCGGCCAACGGCATGCCGACCGTGAACATGTGGTGCGCCCACACAATAAACGACAGGAAGGCGATGGAAGCGGTCGCATACACCATCGACGCGTAACCAAACAACCGTTTGCGGGCGAAAGTGGGAATAATCTGCGAGACAATGCCGAACGCCGGCAGAATGAGAATGTAAACTTCCGGGTGTCCGAAAAACCAGAATATGTGCTGGTACATGACAGGATCACCGCCACCCGCCGGGTTAAAAAAGCTGGTGCCGAAAAACTTGTCGGTCAGCAGCATGGTGACCGCACCCGCCAGCACCGGCATGACCGCGATCAGCAGATAGGCCGTGATCAGCCAGGTCCAGACAAACAGCGGCATGCGCAGCAGGGTCATTCCGGGCGCGCGCATATTGAGGACAGTGGCAATAATATTGATCGCCCCCATCACCGATGAAATTCCCATCAGGTGGACCGAGAATATCAGGAACGGAAACGCGTCGCCGGTTTGCAGCACCAGTGGCGCATACATGGTCCATCCGGCCGCCGGGCCGCCGCCTTCCATGAACAGCGTGCTGAGCAGCATTGCAAACGCAAAAGGCAGAATCCAGAAGCTCCAGTTGTTCAACCGCGGCAACGCCATATCGGGTGCGCCAATCATCATGGGAAGCATCCAGTTCGCCAGACCAACGAACGCCGGCATCACCGCCCCGAAGATCATCATCAGCGCGTGCATGGTGGTCATCGAGTTAAAAAACATCGGATCGACGACTTGCAACCCGGGTTGAAACAGTTCGGCGCGAATAATCATCGCCATGAACCCGCCGATAAAAAACATCAGGAAACTGAACCACAAATACAGCGTGCCGATGTCCTTGTGATTAGTAGTAGTCAGCCAGCGGGTGATCCAGGCCAGCACGCCCTTGGGGTGCTCGTGATGGTGGTCGTGCAGTTGTTCGGCTGTCGTGCTCATATCTTCATCCTCAAGCGTATTCGTAATGTCGTGGGCCGGTTTATAAGGAAGCGGTTTCCGCTTCGGATTTGCCGGTCTGCTCGGCGACCCATTGCCGGTACTCTTCTTCGGTTACCGCCTTCACAACGATCGGCATAAATGCATGATCCTTGCCGCACAGCTCCGCGCACTGCCCGCGGTAGATGCCCGGCTCTTCAATAAGCGTCCACATTTCATTGATAAAACCGGGGATGGCGTCTTTCTTGACGCCCAGCGCGGGCACCCACCAAGCATGAATCACGTCGTTGGCGGTGGTCAGAATACGGATTTTCTTGTTCACGGGAAGCACGACCGGGTTATCCACGTTCAGCAGGTAATGCGGAACACTCTCCGGATCGATGCCTGAATTGAGCTGACGGGCTTTGTTACTTTCGGAATCCAGCTTGCTATAGAAGGAAACACCGTCTTCCAAATACTCGTACTGCCACATCCACTGGTAGCCGGTCACCTTGAGTGTTAAATCGGCATCGCGGGTGTCTTCCATTCTGATCAGAGTTTTCGCCGCAGGCACCGCCATTGAGACCAGAATCAAAAAGGGAATTACGGTCCAGATCACTTCCACCATGTGGTGCTCGTGGAAACTGGCCGCCTTGACACCCCTTGATTTGCGATGATGGAATATTGACCACAACATAACGCCAAACACGCCGGCGCCGATGGCCACACAAACCCAGAATATGAGCATGTGCAAGCCGTACACTTCCCGGCTTATGGGAGTTACGCCTACGGGCATGTTAACTGCCCATTCAGCTAAAGCGGGCGTCGCAAGAAACAGTAATATGCCGCTGAACAACACTGTCAGGCCGGCCCTAGCGTGGCGCATGTGGTGCTCTCCTCAAATTTAAATCCGCAAAGTCGCGTATTCTACCCGAATTAAAAGGCGGATTTGGATTGAAATCGAATTTAGGAAACGGTTGGGAAAACTGGGGAGGCGCTCTCCCCCGCCGTTTGCGGGCGGTATTATATAGTGAGCATTGCGCGTTGACGACCGCAATCTCAATATTCGGCATATTCAGCAATCCGCCGCCAGCAGTGCTCCGCCAGTCCGGGAATTTTTACCGAGGGACAGTCATGACTTCCTCGGCTTGAACGTCTCCGGCGGAATGAATGTCACGGGCTTGGTGTTCAAATCCCGTCCCCAGGCCAGTCCGTAAACAATCTCGT
>DASVCP010000451.1:0-9002 GCA_036381555.1 Gammaproteobacteria bacterium | reverse complement strand
GAAAAGCGTATCCGTAAGGCCTGCGCCCGCGCCCGGCAAGTGTTCGTCTACTGTTACGGCGGCCGCACCGCCGATCTGTGGTGGAAGCAGGTACACGACAACCTCGGCCGTTTCGACAACCTCACCGTCGTCAACCTGCCGGAAACCGCCACCGCCGAACTGGCCGGGCTGGTACAACGGACGATGCAGTTGCAATGCACGATACAGGAAGGCCAGGTATGGATGTCGTCGGACGTAGCGGTGCAGATAGAACCGCAGGTGTGGTCAAAACCTTAAAAACATGCCTCGCGCAGAGACGCAGAGGAAAAACAATTAAAAATGTTTTTACTTTGTTGTTTGGGATTCGACTTTTGCCACATCTGAACTATCAAAAAGGTTTTTAAACCTTCTCTCTTGGTTTTCTCTGCGCCTCAGCGTCTCTGCGCGAGAATTATTTTTTATAATCCCTCCAGCTCCTCCTGCACCATCAGCCACGCCTCTTCCTTGTCTTCCACCGTTTTTCGCAGCGCGCCCTGTTCCTGCAGCAGGTTCTGCAGACGAATTTTGTTGGCGGCGTCATAAATCGACGGATCGCTCAGTTCGGTTTCGATCTGTTGCAACCTCGCCTGGGCGGTCTGTAATTCTTTTTCAAGTGCGCGGATTTTGGCGGTCAGCGGCTTGATCCGTTCGCGTTGCGCGGCGGCCTGTTGCCGTTGGGCTTTTTTATCCACCTTGAGAGCGTTTTCGGTTGAGTCATTTCTGTCCGGATTTGAAGTCGCGGTTTGATTCTGCACCGCCTGCTTCAACCAGGCCTGATAGTCTTCCAGCGTGCCGGTGAACGGTTCCACCCCGCCATCCGCGACCAGGTAAAACTCGTCGACGGTATTGCGCAACATGTGCCGGTCGTGGGAAATCATCACCAGCGCGCCGCTGTATGCCTGCAATGCAACCGTCAACGCGTGGCGCATTTCCAGGTCCAGGTGGTTGGTGGGCTCGTCCAGTAACAACAGGTTGGGACGCTGCCAGACGACGATCGCCAATGCCAGCCGGGCCTTCTCGCCGCCGGAAAACGGCCGGATGGGTTCCAGCGCCTTGTCGCCGTGAAAGTTGAAGCCGCCGAGAAAATTGCGGATGTCCTGCTCGCTGACATTCGGCGATAAGCGTTGTATGTGCAGCAACGCGCTGGCGTTGAGATCCAGCGCTTCCAACTGGTGCTGGGCGAAATAGCCGATCGCGAGGTGTTCACCGCAAACGCGCTCGCCGGCCTGTAACGGCAATTCGCCCACCAGTCCTTTCACCAGCGTCGACTTGCCGGCGCCGTTCATGCCCAGCAAACCGATGCGCGAACCGGGTTGCAACCGTAGCCGGACGTTTTCGAGCACCGGCTTGCCGCCGTCATAGCCCAACCGCGCGTCGCGCAAATCGAGCAGCGGGTCGGATTGCCGGGCGGCTTCGCGGAAGGTGAAATCGAAAGGCGAATCGACATGCGCGGGCGCGATCGCTTCCATGCGCTCCAGCTCCTTGATGCGGCTTTGCGCCTGCCGCGCCTTGGAAGCCTTGGCCTTGAAGCGGGCGACAAAGCGGTTGATTTCCGCGACCCTTTGTTGCTGCTTTTCGTACACCGCCTGCTGCTGCGCCAGCCGCTCGGCGCGCTGGCGTTCGTAGGCCGAATAATTGCCGCGGTAACCGATCAGTCGCCGCGCTTCGATATTCACGATGTCGGTGACGATGTTGTCGAGAAAATCACGGTCGTGCGAAATCAGCAGCAACGTGCCCGGATAGGCCTTGAGCCATTGCTCCAGCCACAGCGTGGCATCGAGATCCAGGTGGTTGGTGGGCTCGTCGAGCAGCAACAGGTCGGAAGGGCACATCAGGGCGCGGGCCAGGTTCAACCGGATACGCCAGCCGCCGGAGAAATTCTTCACCGGTTCGTTGACCTGCGGCTGGGTAAATCCCAGGCCGTGCAACAACCGCTCGGCGCGGTTGAGCGCCTGGTAACCGTCGATTGCCTCCAGCTCGGCATACAGCTTTACCAGCCGCTGTTGCGCCGCCGCGTTGTTCGCCGAGCCGGCCTCGGCCTTGCGGATGTCCGCCTCAATGGCGCGCAGACGCACGTCGCCGTCCATCACGAAATCCACCGCCGTCCTTTCGGTCATTTCGATTTCCTGGGCCATGTGAGCGATGTGCCACTGCCTGGGAATGGCCAGCTCGCCGCCGTCCTGCGTCAACTCACCCAGCAACAGTTTGAACAGGCTGGACTTGCCCGAGCCGTTGGCGCCGATCACGCCCACGCGTCGTCCCGGGTAAACCGTCAACGACGCACCTTCAAGCAGCACCAGGCCGCCGCGCTGGAGAACGATATTTTGCAGGGTGATCATGGAAGCAATGCGGCCATCAAACTTGCCGGAACCGCGAATTCAACGTTTGCCGGTTTACACTTCTCCCAGAAAATCCCGCTTGCCCAGCTCGACACCGTTGTGGCGCAGAATGTTATAAGCGGTCGTGATATGGAAATGCACGTTGGGCTTGACGTAGTTCAAGACGTAATCCAGGCCGCGCATTCGCAGCGGATTACCCGCGACCTTGAACTGTATGTCGCTGTCCTCGGCGCCATCGATCCGGTCCGCGGTGAAACCGTTTAGAAAAGCAACGGTCTTGTCCACCCGCGCCAGCAATTCGGGAAACGTGGTTTCCACGTCTTCGTAGCGGGGCACTTCAACGCCGGCCAGTCTGGCGGCGCACGCCTTGGCGACGTCGGTGGCGATGTAGACCTGCCGGGTAAGTGGATACATGTCCGGAAACAGGCGGCTGCCCGTCAACACCAGCGGATCGATCTTGCGGGCTTCGGCGTGCGCGGCGCCTTTTTTCAATATAGCGGCAAGATTGTTCAGGGCGCGAACCAGCGGTGGAACTGTGATTGCATGCATGGAAATCGACATCGATAACACTCCGTGAACATAGTGAAGCAGGTTAACTTTGCAAACGTTGAATCCGGCCGGGACATCGCGGGGCCTTTTCAACGGGGCCTGCTAGTGTAACAGGTGCCAAATCAGGCCGAGGAAAAAATTATCGCATGGCGGGCGCCGATTGCTTTACCATTCACCGCGCCCGTGTTGTGGAGACAGAAAAATCATGGATTCGTTTTTTTTCTGGCTTTCAAAAACCGGCTGGGCCCTGGCCTCGCCCGGCGGCCTGCTGGTGCTCGCCGTAGTCTCGATCTGGTTGCTGCTCAAGATGCGGGCCCTGGTGGCGGCGCGCTTGCTGGCGCTGTTGCTGGCGTTGTCATTAACGGTCATCGCCCTGTTCCCGGTCGGCGAGTGGCTGCTGTATCCGCTCGAAACCCGCTTTGCCCACAATCCCGATCTACCCCACGCTGTCGACGGCATCATTGTGCTGGGGGGCAGCATCGATTCATTCAAGTCCGCAAGCTGGAATCAGGTTGAAATCAGATCAACCGCCGAACGCGAATTTAATTTCCTGATGCTGGCACGGCGTTACCCGCGGGCCAAACTCATCTTCACCGGCGGCAGCGGCAGCCTGGTCAGCCAGGATTATAAAGAAGCCGAATGGGCGAAAAAGCTGTTCGCCCAGCAGGGCATGGACATTAACAATGTTATTTTTGAAGGCCATGCCCGCAACACATACGAGAACGCGCTTCACACCAAGCAACTGGTCCAACCTTCACCCGGCGAAAATTGGCTGTTGATAACCACCGCGTTTCATATGCCGCGCTCCGTGGGCGTGTTCTGCAAAGCCGGGTTTCCGGTCATCGCCTACCCGGTCGACCATTGGACGCTGCCAAACAACCTGCTGCGCATCGAATGGAACTTCACCGCCCACTTCTATGATTTCAATATTGCTTTGCAGGAATGGGTGGGGTTGTTCGTATACCGACTGACCGGGAAAACCACCGACTTGCTGCCGTCGGGTTGTTAAGCCGTAAAATATCCAAAAGCGCGATGGCCGCGCTCGATTTGTCGGAGAATTATTGCTAGGCTGCCGCTTAAAACGAACCACATGGAAAAGTACTTTTGATTCGTTATCTCGCTCTTCTCATCGTCGTTTCAGTGTGCCCGGTTGCGTTCGCCGAGGCCGGTGATTTCCCGGCATGTATCGATGCCTTGAAAATCCGGGCGCGCGAAGCCGGCCTGAACGATACCGTCATCAACGATGTGTTGGCGAAGGTGAACTTCAACCCGCGTGTCATTGAACTTGACCGCCGGCAGCCCGAGTTGACCGATACGTTTCACGATTACCTGAACAAGCGCGTTACCGCGCAGCGCGTTGAACAGGGCCGCAACCTGATGGCCAGGCACGGCGCGTTTCTCGATGAATTGACCGCGAAGTACGGCATTCCGCCGCAATACCTGATCGCCTTGTGGGGGCTGGAAACCAACTACGGCGCTTATACGGGCAACACATCGGTGCTGGACTCGCTGGCGACGCTTGCCTGCGACGAGCGCCGCAGCGAATTTTTCACCCTCGAATTGTTCGAAGCGCTGTGGCTGGTGCAGAACGACGTCATCGGTCAGGCACAGATGCAGGGTTCGTGGGCGGGCGCCATGGGCAACATGCAGTTCATGCCGTCAACCTACCGGCAGCACGCTATCGATGCCGACGGCGACGGCCGCGCCGACATGTGGAACAGCCTGCATGACACCTTCACCTCGGTGGCTCGCTTTCTTGACGCACTCGGCTGGGAAAGAGGTTATCGCTGGGGCCGGGAAGTAAAGCTGCCCAAGAACTTTCCTTATGCCCGGGCAAGCAGCTCGAACTGGCAGCCGTTGAGCGCCTGGCGCGACCTGGGCGTAACCACGACCGCCGGCAAACCCCTGCCCGACTCGTCACTGTCCGCCGCCATCCTGCTGCCTTCCGGGCGTCACGGCCCGGCGTTCGCCGTTTACCATAACTACACGGTCATCATGCGCTGGAACCAGTCGCAGTTTTATGCGCTGGCCGCCGGCCATCTGGCGGACCGCATCAGCGGCGGCGGCAAACTCGCGGTGCAGCCGCCGGACTATCCGCCGCTGCGCAAGGAACTGGTGATGGCGCTTCAAACCCGTCTAAACGAACTGGGCTTCGACGCGGGCAAGGTCGACGGCGTACTCGGACCTCTGACGCGCGCCGCCATTCAGGCCTACCAGGACGCCAACGGCTTGATCGCCGACGGTTACCCGGACGGCGAGACCCTGGCCTCCATCGGCGTTGGCGCCGGCGCCGTTGAAGTTACCGCCCAATAAAACACACTGGTCCGGCGGCGACAAGACAGCAACGCGGCTTCATTTATTCTGCGGAAACTCCGGTCTTGTCATGACCTCTTTAATTTCTCATGCAGCATTCCGATCGACATGCCGACAATCACAAATTGCACGGCGTGGAACGCCGCCTGTATCAGGATAAAATCCGCCATCGAGGTCACCTGCATTTTGGCCGCATTTGCAAGAGTGGAAACACTGAACAGAAAAGCGCCCGTCACCAAACCGAATCCAACCCCGTCAAACACCGGCCTGCCGCTTTTAGGAAAACCCGGGTAAAGGTAAGCCAGTACAATCCCCTGAATCAGCATCGACAACATGCCGAGCACCACAATCGGCGGTTCGCGGTTATAAATGGCCAGCCGGTGATAGAGCTCATCGAACAAAACAAAGTGCCAGGGGACGGCAATAACCATGGACAGCGCCACATAGGCCAGCGTGGCCGACAGCAGGAACTTTGAGTTCATGAACGATACTCCCGTTCGTTATTGAGGTTGTGTTTTTACTTCTAAATTGAAAGTAAATGCTAGCCCAATTACTTCTAAATCGCAAGTAACCTTGATAAGATGCCGCCATGAAAAAATCCCGCAGCAAACGCCGCTCCGCCTGCCCCATCGCCAATTCTCTGGACATACTCGGAGACCGCTGGAGCCTGGTGATAATTCGTGATCTGATGTTCCGGGGTAAAAGAGAGTACGGCGAACTGCTCGATTCGGAAGAAGGTGTATCGACCAGCGTTCTGGCCGCGCGACTGGAGCATCTGCAATGCGCCGGTATCGTCACGAAAACCGGGCACCCCGACGACCTGAAAAAATTCCGCTACCACCTCACGGAAAAAGGCATCGACCTGTTGCCGCTGATGATCGAACTGGTGTTATGGGGAACCCAATACGTGCCAAACACGTCCGCACCGCCGGAGATACTGAAGGCAATGAAAAAAGACCGCGAAGAGTTTATGCGCCGCGTGAAACAGGAGTTGAAAAAGGGATTACCAGCGTGACGACTTCAGGCCCCCGCGGCACGGCCTTTTTAGCCGCGCCCGCTTTCACATACGCCCGAAGAATTACAACGCGGGCCGGCTTTCCGCTCTTACATCCGACTTGACGTCTTCCTTGATTTTTCTGCCGCTCTCCGCGGCTTGCTCGGAGGCGCGTTCGGCCGTTTGTTTCACCTTGTCGGTCACCCGGTCGCTGGCTTCGCCCATCATCCGGTCTTCCTGGCGCGTCCTTGGCAATGTGCCGCCCAGCAGCGCGCCCAGGGCGATGCCCAGCGCGCCCAGCGCCAGCGGTTGCTCGTCGAGCATGTGGTTAAACCCCTGCGAGACTCTCTGCGCCCCTTCTTGCGTGGAATGCTTGATCCGGTCGGAACGCTGCCGCAAACCTTCCGAGGCGCGGTGAGCCGCATCGCCGGCGCGCTGCCTGGCGTGCCTGGCCGAATCCTTCAGATGCGCCGCCTTGTCTTTCATGCCCTCCGCCGCGCCTTCACCGGAACCCTCGCCGGCTTGGCCGTAATCCCAGCCGTTGCCGCCGGTTTGATAGGGAGACTCCGAGCGGTTCTGCTGGTAAAGCATCCAGCTGATGCCGACAGCGGTCATCAGCACGGGTATCGGGTTATGGGTTACCGCATCCACCAGGTTGCGGGAAAACTCGCCGCCGTTGCGGCGCGTGTAATCGAGCACCTTGTCGAAAATTTCACCCGGCGAAAGCTTGCCTTCCAACACATCCAGCGTATGCCGGATATGCGCGCGTTCCTCGTCGATTTCCCGCTCCAGTTGCTCCGGACTTTTCCTGGCATCGCCACCGTTAGTGCTCATATTTCGATTCTCCTCGTACCGCCTGTTGATCCTTTTGCAAAGTGTTCAGCGTGTGCTCGGGCTTGAGCGACGACGGCTGAATCTTCTTCTTGCCCGCCTGCACCATGATCAGCCCGATAATGGCGACCACGCCGCCGATGATCAGCGACGACAGCCAGAACTCGACAACCTGGGCCAGACCGACGACGGCCGCCAGCAACAAAAAGATAAGTCCCGCGTACAACACCGCACCGCCGGTGATCATTGAGCCCGCGCCTTTCTTCGCCTCGCTGACCGACTCGGCCACTTCGACTTTTGCCAGTGCAACTTCCTTGGAAAACAGACTGCTGACCTCGTCCGCCAACTGCCTGACCAGACCGGGCACCGACGAAGCGTCATGTTGCGCCGCCTCGGACTTTTGCCGGACCTGGGATCTTGCCTGTTCCTTGCTTGTACTCATGGCATTTCTCTCCAACACGTTTCCATTTGCTATCAACCCACTGCTATAAAACCAAGCGCCGCTACTCCGGAATCTGTTTATCCTTCGATTCCGGGTCCGTATTGAGTATCCGCTCTTGCGCTGGTCGAGCCGCCTACCGGCGGGTATGAACTCTCGATCGAGGCATCGAATTCCGAGCGCCGGATGGAAACATCCTCCTCCGACCGGTGACCGGATGCCTTCGCAAACCGCGAAAGTCCGAAACCGATGGCGACACTTCCCGCCAGAAACAGCGCCGGATTGTTACGCGCGATACGCTTGGCATCCTGGATCAGGTCGTCCATGTTTTTTTCGCGGAGACTGTTGGCCAGCGAACCGATACCGTTGGCCATCTCTGCAACATAGTTCGACAGCCCGTCCTGCTGCTCCTCCAGATCCGACGCCGCCGCCCGGGCCGCATGCGCGATCTTGTCCAACTCGTCCGCCGCGCGCTCGCGGTTCTGATCCACCTTCTGGGCAGCCTGTTGCCTGGCTTGCTGCTTTGCTTGCTTCACATCATCCGCCGCTTTACCGGCCGGGTTTTCACGGCCTGTAGGATTACTCTCGTTAAAAGCCATTGTGTTCACCTTGTTAGTTGAAAACTAAAAGATACCGGCCGCTGAAGCCGTAAATGACTTATGCAAGATCGAGCCCATAGTTTGTACTCACTTGTAGACGGCCCGGTTTGTTCGCTCTAACACGTGCAAGTCGTTTCAATCGCGATGCTGTATACGCATTGAGTAAACAGGCGCCGCAAGCAGCTTTTATGCTTTTTTGTAGGACTTTTATGCGGAATGTAAAAGGTGCAAACGCGGGAGCTTCCCCCGTACGTCTTTCCATTACCTCAAGCTTCCGCTCCCCGGCCAAAATCAAACCGCAAAGCTGTAATTAATCCTGATTACGCTCAACCGTGCTCATGCCGTACGGAATGGGCGAATCACCAGGGCCGAAAGTTCCGGCTACTTCGCCACGGACGTTCGAATGATCCCCGGGAAGCATGGCCTGATGCTTGCCTCCCTTACCTTGTCGACAACCAAAGACGAAAAAAACCTGAATGGATCTCAAGCGTATCGCAAGCGGCATTCAAGGGCTGGACGACATCCTGCTCGGCGGATTACTGGCGGGCCGCGTTTACCTTATCGAAGGCATGTCGGGTACCGGGAAAACGATTTTAGCCAACCAGGTTTGCTTCCATCATGTACAGTCGGGCAACAGGGCCGTCTTTATGACGCTGTTGGCGGAGGGTCACGGCCACATGCTGGAAAATCTCAGCACTCTGGACTTTTACGATGAAGCCAAAGTGGCCGATACCCTGCATTATATCAGCGCCTACCAGGTGCTCGAACAGAATGGTCTGGAGGCCCTGATACAATTCATTGCCGGGGCGAAAAAGAAGTTCGACGCCACGCTGCTCGTCATAGACGGCTTTTCCATTTGCCGGGAATTCGCCAAAAGCGACATCGAATACATCCGCTTCGTTCACAAACTTTGCACATTG
>DASVCP010000450.1:0-3627 GCA_036381555.1 Gammaproteobacteria bacterium | reverse complement strand
TTCCGGCCGCGCGGCCTATGATAAACCATTTGAACCATATTACAACGTACTCGGGGGTAGGCACATGTCGGGTAAGAAACCGAAGAATCACTTTCGTCTGACGAAACTCGCAGCCGCGGTTCGGGCTGCCTTACCGTTACTCGCTGCCGGGGCGATTGCTTCCCCGGTATATGCTCAGGGAACGAACGACGCGGGCGATGATTCCGATTCACCTTTACTTGAAGAAGTGGTTGTCCGCGGCGTGCGGCAGAGTCTGGAGTCGGCTCAGGACCTCAAACAGTATTCAAATGTCGTCGTGGACTCCATCACGGCACAGGACATGGGCGCGCTGGCCGACCGTTCGGTGACGGAAGCCCTGCAACGCGTGCCGGGTGTGGCGATTAATCGCTTCGCCGCCGGCCGCGACCCGGACCACTTTTCCGTTGAAGGCAGCGGCGTCGTCATTCGCGGCCTGACCTATGTACGCAGCGAGGTCAACGGGCGCGATTCCTTCACCGCCAACAACGGCCGCGGCCTGAGTTTCGCCGACGTCCCGCCGGAACTGCTGGGCGGCGTTGACGTATACAAAACCCTGTCGGCCGACCGCGTCGAAGGTGGCATCGCCGGCTCGGTCAATCTGCGCACGCGCAAGCCGTTCGACAGCGAAGGCACACTGGTTGCGTTTTCGCTTGAGTCAACCTACAGTGATTTCGTCGAAGAAACCACGCCCACCGGTTCGGTGCTTGCCAGCACCCGCTGGGATACGCCGGTAGGTGAGATCGGCCTGTTGGGCAGCTTTGTTTATTCGCAAATCAAATCGCGCGCCGATCGCTTCCAGATTTCGAACTTTGCGGAGCGGACCCTGTACTCCAGCGGTGATGTGATCGATACAGGTGGTGGCGAAACGCCTGTCATGCAGGTCTATTTTCCGCGCGGTGCAGTCGCGGGCACTCAGGAATTCGACCGTGAGCGCTATGGCTTTTCGACTGCCTTGCAGTGGCGTAATCCTGAAGGCGACATGGAAGCCACCTTCCAGTTCCTGCGTTCCGATTCCCGCGAAGCATGGACAGAGCGGACGGTGGAGATTGCCACCGACGTTGTTACCGATCAGGGCGACTCTCGCCGGGTACCGGGAACGGAGTTGAGTTTTGACAGCAGCGGAATGTTCGACAGTGGTACGATAACGGGCCCGACCGGCTGGCGCGACGACCAGAACAGCGCAAATCCACGCACACCCATTTCGGCACTGCAAAGTAACAATATCAGCCGCGGTGTAGACCAACAGTTCGTGACCGACGATTTGTCCGTGAATTTCAAGTGGGATGTGACGGACGAATGGGCACTCAGCTTCGATTATCAACATGTCAAATCTACCGTCGACAATTATGACAATGCTCTCTGGACCTCAAGCTATCAGAATGCATTTATCGATCTGAATGGTAACGATCTCCCGACGGTTGCGTTCATACCGCCGGAAGTCTGCAACGGCCCTCCGTCCAGCACTTGCTCAACCTACTTCCAGGATGGAAACGCATCTTACGCCGATCCTTACAACTCCTTTTACCGTTCGGCGATGGATCATATCGAGGCCAGCGAAGGCACGTCTGACGCTTTCCGCGTCGATGCGGAGAAGACTTTCAGTGATACTGAATGGCTGCAGTCGATGAGTTTTGGTTACCGCTTTGCGGTACGAGATCAAACCGCCAGGTTCTCGACTTACAACTGGGGCAGCCTGAGCGAAATCTGGGGTTCCGGCGGTCCCGTGTGGTTGGATGACCCGCGCATGGAGCACGACATCGAGAATTTCAATTTCGATAACTTCTTCGGCGGAGAGACTCCCAACCCTCTCGGTGACCAAGGGCGGTTGTTCTATGCCGGCAATGCGGCCGAGAACTATGATGAGTACGTCGCTTACGCTAAGCAGATAGCGGCCCTGTGGCCCAGTTCCAACTGGGTTCCCTTGGGTGAACGCCCGGGCGCCATAGCGGGTACGCCGTTCCTGCCCAGCGAGCTTAACCCGGTCGAGGAAACCAACAACGCCGTCTATTTCATGGTCGAGTTCGGCAACGAGCTGAACAACGGCTGGAACCTGTCGGGTAACGCCGGTGTGCGGTACACGGAAACTCACCGGGAAGCCAGCGGTTTTCAGGTGTTTGAATTCCAGGATTTTACCACCGATGCGGAATGTGCGGCCGTGCCGCCAGGTCAGTCGCCGTCACCGTTCTGTAGCCTACCGGCTGAGGTCAGACAGGAAGCGCGTGATTATGCCAATGGCGCCTCGATACCCTTTACGGCCGAGTTGGATTACGACTACGTGTTGCCGAGTTTGAACCTGAAACTCGAAATCGCCGAGGGCATGCAGTTCCGCTTCGGTTATTTCAAAGGCATTTCTGCGCCGGATTTCGGTTTGACGCGAGCCTATTACAACATCAATCTGCAGACGAATCAGGAAGACATCGATGCAGGTGGCGGACGGCCGGTCGGACGTTTCGATGCCGGTAATCCGTATCTTGAGCCGGTGGAGTCGGACAACATCGACCTGACCTTCGAATGGTATTTCTCCGAAGTGGGCCAGCTCAGTGTGGCACTGTTTGACAAGACCCTGAAGAACATTCGCACGAACGATATACAGCGGCAAACCTTCACCAACAATGGCGCCAGCTTCGATGCGATTGTCACCACCGCGGTGAACTCGGACGAGGAGGGCAAGATCAAGGGTTACGAGTTGGCTTACCAGCAGACCTATGATGCTCTCCCCGGATTCTGGAGCAACTTTGGTCTTTCGGCAAACTACACCTACGTCGATTCCAGCAACGTGCCCCAGAGCACCTTGTCGGAAACCGACCCCGATGTCGCCGCCGGCAACCAGTCGACGGTCGATATCAGCCTGTTGCCTCTGGAGGGCTTGTCCAAGCACACGGTCAACTTCACGCCGTTCTTCGAAACTGACAACTGGTCGTGGCGTCTTGCTTACACCTGGCGCGACGAGTTCCTGCTGACGATACGCGACGTGATTGTGCCTTTCCAGCCGATCGTCAACGAGGCGACCGGCCAGCTCGACGGTTCTGTCTTCTATACCATCAACGACAACTGGAAGGTCGGTATACAGGGCGTGAACCTGACGGACGAGGTCATCAAGACGTCGGCAATCATCAACGATGAATTGCGTCAGGCACCGCGGGGTTGGTTCATGAACGACCGTCGCTTCAGCCTTATCGTAAGAGGCACTTTCGAGTAAGTTATAAAAAACCTTAGAGCAGTCAGGAGCCCGCATCGCGGGCTCCTGTCGTTTTACCTTTGCATGAGGCGGGCAGATCGGAACCCGCCGAATTCTTCTTATTGAGATACTTGACTTTAACTACTTCCCACCGCCCGGTGGGCGCAGTCCCGCCTGACGGCCGAGCGTCGCCAGCAACATCATGCGTATCTTTTGCCGCATGGTTTTGTCGTGCACTCCCAGAGCCCCGCGCGCCTGAGGTGGTAGGTGGGCGACAGGATCGCCGTTTTGTCCGAACACGTAGTGATCAAACATCATGCGCCAGATTCTGCGTTGACGTTCCGGCAGGTCTCTGATCGCCAGAATCGCATGCAGCAATGCGTCGAATGGAGAACCCAAATCGGGTTCGAAGTTGTTCCACCAATAGTTGA
>DASVCP010000449.1:0-5708 GCA_036381555.1 Gammaproteobacteria bacterium | reverse complement strand
CCAGCCCCCGGCATTCGGCACTCTCTACAGTTCCATTAAGCGCCGGGGGCGGCTCCACCAGGCTGTTCTGCCTGTTAAACCAATACAACCAGCCGGGGAGCGGGAACTCTTTGTCCGGCTAAATTTTCCGGCATGCTAAACGCGTGGAAGCCGGCAAGTCCTAAATCCAACCTGAAGCACGAAACATAGAATTCCAAGCGAGGAAAGTTGACGCATCCCCAGTGCAGCCACATTACTTATTGCATAATGCACTACAAGCCTGCTCCAGCCAACCAGTTGATTACCTGATATAAATAAAACATCTACCGTTCCTCCGTTATTTCTAAAAGAATTGCTCGGATATTAGCCGGGCAATTCTCTTTCAGACCGTTTCGTTGTCAATTATTGTTTACCATCAGTAAACCGATGCTAAGCGGCGGCCGGATGTGCTATTGAAGCGCCAGCAGTCGTTGGAGCTTTTCGACGGCAACGACGCATCGCGCGTAGTCTCACCGCTCGCTCCTAAAAGAATTGCCCGGATATTAAGCCGGGCAATTCTCTTTCAGACCGTTTGTTGTTAATCAAAGCTTTACCACCAGTAAACCGACGCCCAGGCATAGCTGCCGGCGGTGCTGTTGAAGTGGTAGTAGTCGCTGGCGCCTTTTGACGGCAACTGCGCGCCCGGCGTGGTCACCGCCGTGCCCGAACCGTTGACGGTCACCGAAATGCTTCGGCCTGCAAAGTTCGACACACCCCAGCCGTTCACGTTGCTCTGCACCCGGAAACAGTAGGCGCCGGTGGTGTTGAAGTTACCGGAGTTGCCGCCTGTTTTGATGTCCGAACAGCTGCCGCCGCCGCTCGAACTTGAGCTGCTGCTCGATGAAGAACTTGAGGAGCTGCTGGAACTCGAACTGCTGCTCGACGATGAACTGGAACTGCTCGACGAAGAGCTTGAAGAGGAACTCGAAGAACCGCCGCCCACTACGCCGTACGGCGGTACCGGCTGGTCGTTTTCGCAGGTGCTGCGCGAAATGCAGCTCTGGCCGTTCTCCCAACCCCAGCCGCTTTGTGTGTTCTGGCATAAGGGATACAGCGAGCCCCACCAGTTGCATTGCAGGCCGCCGGAGCCGCTGCTCGATGAAGAACTGGAGCTGGATGAGCTGGAACTGCTGCTCGAACTCGAACTGCTGCTCGAAGACGAACTCGAGCCGCCGATGTTCACGCTATAGTCGTTGACGGAAAAGTCCAGACCGCCGGCAGCCTGGCTGATTTCGAAACCGAGCTGGATTTCATGCAAATTTGTACTGCTGCTGAAATAGCCGTTATTGGCCAGCCATTGCGAGATCTGGGTAATGTTCACGGTACCTGAGTTGGTATGGCTGGTACGCATGAAAGTGTAGACTATCGCGGAACCGTTGGTGCCCTCGAACAAATTCCACGTATGGCCGCCGACGTTTATATTTGTCTCGACAGGGCAGGCGGTACTCGGATACCCGCCGCTGCAGCCGTAGTTATATGAAATGGGCCCCATATCCCCGGCCCAGTTCATCCAGAGCATGATCTCGTAGGCGTAACTGTTATACCAGATATCGAACGCCGTGTTGTAAGAACCCGAGCTTGGACGGCTGACGCTAAACGTGGCGGTGATGTTGGGCATGCTGCTGACTGTATAGTTAACGTCATAGTCAACATTGGGATAGGATTTGATTCCGCCCGTGTTCGGATGATCGGCGGTCACCCCCCAGTCCCCTTCGTTATTGGCCCAAATACACTGGGAACCGGCACCGCCGCCCCAGATATTGTTGTAAATTGTGTAACCATTGCTCATTTGCCAGTTGGCCCATTGATCGCACGATTGGAAGGTCTGTGCATGGGCGTAAGGCAAAATGGAACTGAAAGCTAACAGTAAACAAAGCTTAAATATCTTTATACTCATTGTTTTCCCCTCGCTACATATAAATGACAGGTACGTGTTGACCCCCGTTCGCCGTTCAGTTGTTGTATAAATAAAACGGCGTTTTATCAGTGATTGAATGTAGCCAAAGTTGAGAGGAATTTCCAGTGTCTGCGCAATTAAATGTTCCAGAATGGAATATCAAAGCGACCGATAGTAATAGTTCAAGTGACTATTAGAAGGGCGCAGGTTTTTATTCAACCGCCTTCGCTAAATCCGGGATAGAGGGTCATGCCGCCGTCCACATAGAGGCTGATACCGTTTATATAGTCGGCGCGGTCGGAAGCCAGCCAGACGGCGGCGCGGGCAATATCTTCAGGCTCGCCGATCCGCTTATAAGGAATCAAGGTCAGGAGTTCTTCAAGCGCCTCGCCGGTTTCCCAGGCGGGCCGGTTTATCGATGTGCGAATCGCGCCTGGGGCAATGCTGTTGACGCGGATACGATGGGGGGCGAGTTCCTGCGCCAGGCTGCGGGTCAGCAGCATGACGCCACCCTTGGACGCAGCGTAGTTGGCGCGGTTGGCCCACGGAATAATTTCGTGCACCGAGCTGATGTTGATGATTTTACCCATCGCGCAGGAAATTTCCTTTTTCAGTCCGCGATTGAAAAATTCCCGCACGGCTTCGCGTGCACAAAGAAACTGGCCGGTGAGATTGACGGCGATTACCGAGTTCCACTGCTCGAGTGTCATTTCATGAATGCCTGCATCGCGCTGAATGCCGGCGTTGTTGACCAGGATGTCGATCGTGCCGAAGGTCGCAAACATTTGCGCAAACATTTCCCGTACTTGATCTTCACGGGACACGTCGGTGCGTATGGCGATTGCCTCCACGCCCTTGCTCTTGATCTCGTCAACGACGGCCTGTGCGCCGGCCTCGTCCTTATGATAGTTAACCGCGACATCGGCACCCGCTCCGCCCAGGGCGATGGCGATCGCTTTGCCGATTCCCGTACTGGCGCCGGTCACTAACGCCTTTTGACCCGATAACAGTTGCAGGTCGGGGCACTCGGGCAGCGTGGCTTGCAGTGTGGTTTTGTGCCCTGATTCCGGCATCATGATTTCCTCTTCCATAAGACAAGCGAATTGCTTAAACACTATACAGAATATCTTTGGATTGATTGATACGTGTGTGCAACGTACACCCCATACAGGCCGTCGCATGATGGTTCATAACACTCGTCGTACATACTGGAATAGACAACCACGAATAGAAGCCATAGTCGAATCGCATTATCATGATAGATCGCGAGCGGATGCCGCGGGCAGCGATATTGAGGAAAGGGAAGCATGGCAGTGGGCGTAACAGGCGCCGAAAAGGATGTCGTTCTTATCACCGGAAGCAGCGGACATATTGCCTCCGCGCTGATCGAGCGTCTCGGCGATGACTATGCGCTGGTCGGCGCGGACAGGCCGGGCCTGCCGGTTCACGGTGGACTTGCCCGTTACGTGCCCATGGATCTTACCTCCGACGAGAGCGTGGAATTGGGGATAGCCGACATTCGCCGCAAATTCGGCGGCCGTCTTGCCGCCGTTTTTCATCTTGCCGCCTACTATAATTTCACCGGCGATCCGGACCCGCGCTACGAAACGGTTAACGTGTTGGGAACCGAGCGCCTGCTCGGCCATTTGCAGACGCTTGAAGTCGACCGGTTCATTTTCTCCAGCTCGATGCTGGTGCATGAACCCACCGAACCGGGACGGCCCATCCGCGAAAACGGACCGCTGAATCCCGCCTGGAATTACCCGCAATCAAAACTCGACGCAGAAGAACGCATCCGGCAATCGCACGGTGAGATTGCCTACGTTATTCTGCGCATCGCCGGTGTCTATGACGACGAGGGCGGATTGCCGGCGCTTGCACAGCAGATTCAACGCATTTACGAACGCAAACTGATCGGCCGCGTGTTTCCGGGCGACAGCAGCCGCGGACAGGCCGCTATTCATCTCGATGATCTGGCCACGCTGTTCGCACTACTAATAGAGAAGCGCAACACGCTGCCGGACGGACTGGTGCTATTGGCCGGTGAGCCGGAGACCGTGTCGTACGCGACGTTGCAATACGAACTCGGCCGGCTGATTCATGGCGAACCGTGGGAAACGCGGGAGATTCCGAAAAGTCTGGCCAAGACCGGCGCATGGCTTGAAGAAGTTGCTCTGCCGAAAGAGAAGGAACCGTTTATCAAGCACTGGATGATCGATATTGCCGACGATCATTATGAACTCGATATCAGCAAGGCAAGAATGTTACTCGGCTGGCAGCCGAAACATCATATGCTGAAGACGCTGCCGAAAATCATCGAGGCATTAAGACGCGATCCTGCCCGCTGGTACAAGCGGCACAAGCTGGACTACCCCGGCCGATAGACAGGAAGAAGACTCCTGACTGAAATAATGTCCGACAACTCCAGACACAATAACAAAGGGCAGGATAATGCGGGGATGGAGCAAATGAACATGACGTCGAGGGACATGTTGATCTCCATGCACCACAAGACGCTATGGCCCCATTACGCCAACCTGATGCTGGGTTTCTGGCTGCTCAGCAGTCCTTTTATACTTGGTTACCTGAGCGAATATGTGCCGGACACCAACGCCTTGCGTGTTACCGCCGAGCGCGGATTACCGCCTATCGAACTTCGCAACCTGGCGATGACCTGGAACGACGTAATCTGCGGAGCACTGGTGGTGATTTTCAGCCTGCTGTCCGCCGACCCCAAGCGCCGTTTCAGTTGGAGCCAATGGGCCAACGCCACTGTCGGCGCCTGGCTGCTGTTCGCACCGCTGGTGTTCTGGACGCCGTTGCCCGAAGCCTACGCCAACGATACCCTCCTCGGTGCGTTGATTATCGCGTTTGCCGTGCTCGTGCCGACCATGCCCGGTATGAGCGTTGCGGGCATGACCGATCCGGCCGACATTCCGCCCGGCTGGGATTACTGCCCTTCCACCGGCATCCAGCGCTTTCCCATTTCAGCGATGGGATTCGCCGGCTTGTTGGTTTCACGCTATCTCGCCGCCTATCAGCTCGGCCACCTGGATAATGCCTGGGATCCGTTCTTCGGCGAGGGAACGGTAACAGTGATCACCTCCGAAACGTCGAAAGCCTGGCCGGTGGCCGACGCCGGCGTGGGGGCGGTGGCGTACATGATGGAAGTGTTGATGGCGGTGATGGGCAGCAAGCGCCGCTGGCGCACGATGCCTTGGATGGTGCTGGGTTTCGGTGTGCTGGTGGTGCCGTTGGGTGGCGTAAGCATTTTCTTTATCATCATTCAACCCATCGTCATCGGCACCTGGTGCACGCTCTGCCTTGTCGCGGCGCTGGCCATGTTGATCATGATTCCGTATGCGCTGGACGAACTGGTTGCCATGGGCCAATTTATGCTCGATAAGCGCCGTCATGGAAAACCCTTCTGGCGGAATTTCTGGTTGGGCGGAGCGCTGGAAGTACAGGGGGAAAGCAAGGGCGGGCGCGAAGATCATTCGCAGGGATTTACAGGTTCGCCGCAACGGATGGCGAAGGAAATGGGCCGGGGCGTCTCGCTGTCCTGGCCGTTGGTGTTCAGCGCATTGATCGGCGTCTGGCTGATGTTCACACGCCTGACATATGGCAACGAAGGCGCGATGGCCGACAGCGATCACCTGGTGGGCGCCTTGATCGTCACAGTCGCCGTTATCGCGCTCGCCGAAGTCGCCCGCGCGTTGCGCTTCATCAATGTTCTGCTCGGCGCATGGCTGATCGCGGCGCCGTGGCTGCTCGACGGCGCGGGTGGTACAGC
>DASVCP010000448.1:0-2227 GCA_036381555.1 Gammaproteobacteria bacterium | reverse complement strand
CTCCTCGGTAATGAAGGCTTCCTTGTATTCATCGTAATAAGCCTGGGCCTGCTCGTCGGTTACCTTTACGTCCGAAGCATATTTCTCGCGAGGCAGCAGAATAAAATCAAATCCCCGCTCCTGGTAACGGAGTTTCACGATTTTCTCCACTTCCTGTCGGGTCGCGAAAGCGGTGCTCTGTATGCCTTGCTGGATCTGTCCGGATAAAACTTCCTGCAAATGCGCCTGTTCATAAGCCCGCGGGCTGAACCCCCGGGACCTCAACTCGGCGGCGTAAATCTCGTGATCAAATCGGCCGTCCCGTTGGAAGACGGATTCCTGGGCTATAGCCTCGGCCAGATCGGCGGGGGATACTCTGTAGTTGTAATTCTCAATCAGCTGATTGATCAACTCCTGATTAAGGAGCTGATTCACCGTCTGTTCGCGAACAAAAGCATTAAGATCGAAACTGGGCGGAACCCGGCCATTAAACGACTGCAGCAGCTGCTGGCGGTTGTTCGACATTGCCCGGTCAAATTCCTGCATCGAAATTTCCTGGTCATTGACTTTTATTGCATAGCCATCCTGCCCTGTCCCGAAATACTCCTGCACCCCCCATAGCATGAAGGGAATGGTTATCACGATGACGAATATCCATGCAATATAGCCGGTAATACGTTCACGAAGTGCTATTAACATAGTGTTTGTCGCTCTCGATGCTTATACATTTAAGGCGCTTCTAAAAACCGTTCCCACGCTCGTCAGCTTGCCTGCATACAATGGGGGCTGCTTTACTGAGTATTTCACGCCGGCCGCCGAACGAAATCCCGCTTTTTAGAAGCGTCCTGATGCTAAAAATGCAAAAGGGCGCCGCTGATCAGCGGGCGCCCTTTCTTTACGTACATGGCGGAGTGGACGGGACTCGAACCCGCGACCCCCGGCGTGACAGGCCGGTATTCTAACCAGCTGAACTACCACTCCGACGCTGGTGGGTGCTGCAGGGATCGAACCTGCGACCCTCGCCTTGTAAGGGCGATGCTCTCCCAGCTGAGCTAAGCACCCGGTTCAGTTGACAAGGCAACCCCGAAAGGCGCGCTAGTTTACGGCATCCTTTAAGGCTTTTCCAGCTTTAAATGCGGGGACGTTGGAGGCATCAATCTGAATAACTTCGCCCGTGCGGGGGTTACGGCCGCTGCGGGCTTCACGTTTGCGGACAAGGAAAGTTCCAAATCCGGTAAGCACAACCTGGTCGCCTTTCTTCAGCGCATCGGTGACAATGTCAACCATGGCATCCAGGGCGCGTGACGCATCGGCCTTTGAAAGATTTGCTGACTCAGAAAGCGCATCGATAAATTCTGTTTTTTTCATTATGGATTTTCCTTTTTTAATAAACCAACATTTCCGAGCTGACTACGGAAACACCCAGGGAATCCCTGTCGGGATTCGGCACCTGCCTGTGCAATCATTTTTCAATCCGTTAAACGTCTGAAAAATGTTGTAAAACAACCAATTTGAATTACTTTATTTGTTCAACAGCAAAAAAGCACCAACTTTTAGAAATCTCTCTTCGAATTCCCGCACTGCATTGGAGCCCGACTCGTTCAGTTTTTTAACAGTGGGAAGTACAACAAGAAATCTCTTTTCGCCGGCACTTAATTATCAGCCCCTCCACTTGTTTGTTCTTATACCAACTGCCCCGAACACCTGTCAACCAAATCCCCCATGTTATTGAGGGATCTGCTGACTTTGGCGGAATTACCATAAAAAATGGCTGGAACAGGGCTGGTAAACCCTAAATAATTTTCAATGGTGCCGCAACCTGTCCTCGGATATCTCCGTATCTTCGGTTTCGGCCGGGAGCTCCTTGGCCGGCTCTCCACCGGGGGTCAACGGGGTGGGCTTGTGAATAAGCGCCAGCTCGAAGACTTCATCTATCCATTTAACCGGATGAATTTTAAGATTATCCACAATATTTTTCGGCATTTCCGCAAGATCCTTGCGATTCTCTTCAGGGATCAGCACGGTGGTAATACCGCCGCGTAAAGCCGCCAGCAGTTTCTCCTTCAGCCCGCCGATGGGCAGAACCTCACCACGAAGAGTGATTTCGCCGGTCATGGCCACATCGGATTTTACCGCGATGCCGCTTAAGGCCGAGACAATCGCCGTACACATGCCAATCCCCGCGCTGGGGCCGTCTTTGGGCGTCGCCCCCTCCGGCACATGCAAATGAACATCCCGTTTTTCGTAA
>DASVCP010000447.1:0-5983 GCA_036381555.1 Gammaproteobacteria bacterium | reverse complement strand
CGGGAGTGGGTGCAATCCGGATGAATTGGACCGGCGGTGAGTATGTTTTCGAGTTGTTGAACGTGCAGCTGCTGGGTGCGTCGGCCGTGACAAGCGGGCCGTATGCGTCATGGGTCATATCGGTCTCCGCCCCACTGGGGGCGATGCTGTTCTGGCTGTGGCGGAAAAAATTTCTGAGTGATAGCGGCGAAGCCGATGGACCGGAGGCTGGCAGTGCCAGTGTGGTCGATGCCCCGGTGGGGCAGATTTCAAGCCGGAATACCAATGAGTGATAGGGATAAAGGCCGGCGTTGTCATGGACAGTGGAGTTTCCGCGTTTGAGAAAAGAGAAGGAGTATGCCGGTGAATACAAAATATCTAGCCGCCACTTCCATCCTGATCGTAAACGATCCGCGAACGGCGAGGGATTTCTATGTCAACAAACTGGGATTCGAAGTTTCGTTTGAATGGGGTGAGCCACTCACGTACCTGGGCGTAAAAAGGAACGATGTGGAAATTCACCTGACCTCCGCATCGAATGCCCAACATGAGGCGGGAAAGGCGGTTATCAGCATCTTCACTGATGAGGTGGATGATTTGTACGAATACTTCAAAGGCAACGGTGTGGAGACCACCGTCGAGCCGGGCGACCGGGAGTATGGTCTGAGAGATTTTGGCGTCAGGGATCCGGATGGGAATATCATCAATTTCGGTTGTGATGTTTCCTAAAGCTCAGGTATAAGAATGACTGACTGGCCAAGCCGGTTTGTGCTTATTCCGGGTAGTAGTAGTTTCAGGCGACTGTGGTTGCCAATGTGCCTGCGTTAACGAGGTAATGAAATGGCCAGCAACGATGCATATCGCCTCATCTCGGCATGTTATTCGTCGCCTGAGGATGCCTTAGCGCTCCTGGCGAAGGAGCCGGAACCCCTCAAAGCGCGTACTGGCCTAGGAGAGACGGCCTTGCACTACTTGTCAGTCGAAGATCAGCTAGAAGCAGTGCGGCTGCTCGTAGAACACGGCGCAGAAGTAAACACTATTAACGAGTGTGGTGGTACCCCTCTGTCTGAGGCTGCGTCCCTTGGGTATGTTGACCTCGTGGCATACCTGCTGGGTCAGGGTGCTAAGCTCGATTTGCCCGGGCAGCACGAACCGATACTTCATGATGCCGTAAGGGGTGGAAATCCCAGGATCATCTCTATGTTGCTTGCCAGTGGAGCCGAGGTTGAAGCAACGAACGATCTCCGTGAAACGGCGCTTCATGTGGCCGCCGAAGAGGACAGCAGATTGGAAATCTTGCGGCTGCTACTCGATGCCCGTGCAAATGTTGACTCATTAAGTATTTTTGACGAGACGCCCCTTGATATTGCAAAGAGGAGCAATAGTTTTAATATTGTTGCAGAACTCTTAGCGCGCCAAGTATGACGTATACTTCTATGGATTAAATCATGAACGATAAATCCAGGATGAAGGTCTACTACAACTCCGCCTGCCCTGTATGCAAAGCGGGAATAGAAGGGCAGATGGGCAAGGAAAGTGTCTGCGAAATCCAATGGAATGACGTTCATAAGGTAAACGGCCTGGTTGCCGAGGTCGGCGCCGATCTTGAGTTTGTGCGTGAGCGGCTGCACGTGGTTGACGAGCATGGCAATCTCCAGGTCGGCTTCGACGCGTTCCTGGCGATATGGCGCAATTCGCCGATGGAGACCTGGAAAGCCCGGTTGTTTGGCCTGCCTGTCATCAAAAATTTAGGCCGCGTTGGCTACAACGTGTTTGCCGCTGCGCTGTACAAATGGAATAAAGCCCGAAAGCGTTGGTAGAACCTATCTCAAAATGTCGCGAGCGCAGATGAGACGAGGCAAAAGTGAACGAAAAAGCGCAGTTTATGTGTAAATAAATGAGCATTTTGAGAGAGCTTTTAACGAAGTATCAGCAAGCGCAGTATTTTTGAGATAGGTTCTAGCAATAATGTCCCACCCCCTGCTGATTGAAGGCCCCAACCGTCTTGAAGTCCGCTCGGCGATGCGCCCGGGCTTACGCGTTGCGCTGATTCTCCTCGGCATCTTCCCCCTGATCGCCCCTTACGAACTGCTGGTTCGTATCGACTGGCAGGACTACCTTAGTCCGTTCTTCCTGCTGGCCGCCTTTATTTCGGCCGGCGCAGTCGCGCTGAGTCTCTTACTTTTCTACGCCGCCCTGACCGGCATTAGCAGCCGGTTTGTTTTCGACGGAACTGCCGCGACCCTCACCTGCGTCTCCGAGTCCCCGCTAACCGGGCGGAACCGCCGTGTCTATCCGTTGTCCTCGATCGCCGCGATCGATGTCACGGAGCACGACTGGAGCGACGGCTTGCCGACCTACTGTCTGAGCATAACGTTCGACGACGGCACGGTTATCGACAGCGGCTCCTCATGGTCGCGCGAAGAGATGGAAACCATACGGGCACGCGTCGAACGGTTTATCGCGGCCGGGGAGGCTTGATATTTTCAATGCCGGCAATCGGCAGTTTGACGGCTGAACGAAATGCTTTTCATGCGGGGGAAGTTGGTATAAATTCGACCAGGGTTATCGGGAGCTGAAACGAGGGCTCCGAACGGTTCAGTATCGGGATCCGGCATCGCCTGTTCGGGACCGCTTTCACGCCTGCGGTTTGATGAGTAAAGCAATTTAACAGTAATGGATCCTGATAAACGATGAGCGCTTTATTTTATCTGGCAAACGGGTTGGTGTTGCCGCCCGCCATGTTCTTCGCCTATAACTTTTACAAATTCAAAGGCAACGAAATAAACTTCGGGCGGCTTTGGATCAGCATAGGCCTGCTGTCCTTGACGGCCATAGTAACGGGCCTTCAATTTGTCTTTTCCGAAATAATTCCGGCATTGGATCGCAATCTGGATGCTTTGCTGTCCGGGGAGATCTGGCGGTTGATCACCCCTCTTTTCATCCAGCCCATGGGAATATGGCAATGCGTGTTTAACGGTGTGTTCTTCATATCGTTCGTGCCCATTGTCGAACATCTTTACGGTCGCGGCCTTATGCTTATCTATCTTGGAACGGGCATGGTGGGACAAATGGTTAATTTCTACTGGGAGACAACCCCCGGCGGCCTGGCAACGGGCAGCGGCGGTTCGTCCACGGCCCTGTATGGCGCAATGGGTTCACTGCTCATGTATATACTGCTCAATCGAAGGACTTTCCCAAAGGGATATATTTTGATACCGATCGCCGGTTTTCTGGGTGCGGCCGTACTCGTGTTTTTTGAAGACGGCCATGCGCCCTCATTTTTGGCGGGCGGAGTGCTGGGCCTGATACTTGGCGCAAGCAGCCGGAAAATTTCCGCGTATCCGCAGAGAATTGAAATCAAGGGGTGAATGTATAGCTACCGGGGTAGAGCGTCGGTTTTTTTCTTGTAGTTATAATTGTTTCGGCCCCGTTTATCCTAAACATATTACTAACCAGAGAGGCACGCCATGAACGATTTACAGGCACGACGCGTTATGGGAATTGCGGGTGTGATGATGGGGCTGAGTGTTATGCTTTCCATACCGCTTTATTTTATTTACGCCGGCCCGCCTCCCGCCTGGAACGTACTCACCCGCGACCTGGTGAACCTGATCTCGCTCGCGTTTATGCTGGTTTTCATCGCCTGCTTCAGCCATCTCATACGCCGGGCCGACGAGGAATCAGGCTGGCTTGCGTCGATCTTCTACGGCGCGGGCATGCTGTTCGTGGCGATCGCGCTGGTGGCGACCGCGCTCGAGGCCGGCGTCGTTTTCGGCGCCCCCGACGGCACGGTCGATCCGACGATCGACGGGCCGTTGGCCCATGCGAACATCCTGATGCACGGTTCGATCAAGCGCCTGCTGACGGTGGTCATGCTGGTTCCCGCCGGCTACGCGGTGCTGCGCACCGGAATACTTCCCCGCTGGGTCGCCTGGAGCGCTTACCTTATCGCCGCCGCCAACCTCGCGTTCGTGCCGTCGCTCTTTTTCGGAAGCGACGTCACTCAATTCTACAGCGCGATCGGCTGGGGCAACTCCGCGTTCGTCGCGAGCTTTCTCGGATATTGGATACTGGCGGTGGGTATCGCCGCGTTGAGGCGAGCTTGAGTTGAATGCATCCCGGCTTTAGAGATCCCCCACTATAGGGGTGGAGGTGATAACGTTTTATCAAGGGCGGAGGGTCTGATATTTAGTCACGCGATTTGCAACGGGTGTAAAGCTTTTCATATAGGGATGGTATAGATTCGGCTCGTGCGCCGGGAATTATGAGGTATGAATGTTATGAAGAATCCACTTCTGTTATTGCTGGTTCTGGTGCCTGTTATATGTATAGCCCAGTCCGATCAAGAGTTGGCATTGGATTTTATGGCCATGAAAGAGGCGGCAAGAAAGGGAGATATGACTGAGGTAAAAGCTCTGCTCGATAAGGGCATTAATCCGAATGGATATTCATTTAAAGAGACCCCAACAGAGGAAATATATTTTTCACAACTTACAAACAGGCCAATTCATGAAGCATCAGAACAAGGTCATTTTCAGCTTGTCAGGCTTCTTTTGGAATACGGGGCAGATCCAAACTGGTGTTGTTGTTCGTGTGTAACGGCATTGCATATTGCTATAAAGGGCGGTCATGTCGAAATCGCAAGATTGTTGCTTGAGAATGGCGCAGACCCGACTATCCTTTATGACCAGGAAATTGATTCTTTTGGTTTGGCCGAAAGAAAAGGCAATAAAGAAATGATTAAAATTGTCAATGAGTATAAGGCTGAAGTAAGGGCGAGTCAGTGATTGCGATTCGACTATGTTGCAGACGGTTTTTTAGCCAGTGTCCTTAGGAAAGTCTGCTTATTGGGCTTCCACTCGCAGGAGGAATGACAATGCCCAAACACCGCATTTTCACCACACCCTTTGCAAGCGTTTATCCGCTGTATGTCCAAAAAGCGGAACGTAAAAACCGCAGCAAAGAGGAAGTCGATCAGATCATATGCTGGCTGACGGGTTATGACAGCGCGGGCTTGCAGCGGCAGATCGAACAGCAAAACGATTTCGAAACCTTTTTTGCCCAGGCGCCGGCCATGCACCCTAATATCTCGCTGATCAAGGGCGTGGTGTGCGGTGTCCGTGTCGAGGAAGTCGAAGACCCGCTGATGCAGAAAATCCGCTATCTGGACAAGCTGATTGACGAGCTCGCAAAAGGCAAGGCGATGGAGAAGATTCTGCGGCAATAATTCCGCATTGCCATGGAAAACCACCGGGCATGCCGGGATGAAATACGGATGGTGTAGATTCGGTCAAGGTACCTCAAGTATTATGAGGCCTATACAGGGTCGCTTTATAAAAAAACCAAGGAATCAAAAAATCGCTTAATCCCGCAATCGGAGGAGGTTTCCATTGAGCTGGAATTACTGGATACGACTGATTCATCGCTGGTTGTCCATTCTCTTTACAGTGGCCGTCATCGCCAACTTTGTCGCCCTGGCGCAAGGAGGAACGCCTCCGCCCTGGGTGACCTATTCGCCGCTGTTCCCGCTGGCCTTGCTCTGGTTCAGCGGCATGTATATGTTCGTGCTGCCGTATGTCTCCAGGTGGCGCAGCCGGCGACGCGGGAAGGAGCCGGGGACAAGCCATTAATGGCGGACTAATATGGATATGGAAGCTGTTAACGTCACAAGACTGCTGCCGAATATCTGCACGGACAGGATGGAGGAGACCCGGGATTTTTACGCGGAACTACTCGGTTTCGTCGTCGGCTTCGAGCACCGGGGATGGTACATTCAGATGGCATCACCGGCCGATCCCCGTCTGCAAGTCGGTATTGTGCATCGCGATCACGAGTTCACGCCGAAGGCTTTCCGGCGCCCGGCTCAGGGTGTGATCATTTCCGCGCAGGTAGAAGATGCCGAAGCCGCGTACGCGGCAGTGCTTAAGCGGGGTTTCGCTATCGCGCACGAACTGTACGATGAAAGCTTTGGCATGAGGCGCTTTATGGTTGCCGACCCCAA
>DASVCP010000446.1:0-9395 GCA_036381555.1 Gammaproteobacteria bacterium | reverse complement strand
AATTGCTGGCCCCTGAACGTTTGCCGGATACCGTGGAACTGGGTGCAATCGGCAAAACCACGGCCACCGCCCTGGAGGATGCCGGTTATTTCATCGATCTGGTTCCGGAGCGCCAGTACAACAGCGAAGGATTACTGGCGTTGGATGATTTGCAGGATGTCGAAGGCGTCAACATTGCTATCATCCGGGGTGAAGGCGGACGCGATTTGCTCGCAACCACGCTCGAACAGCGCGGCGCACAACTGGAGTTCATAGAGGTCTACCGGCGCGTTCAGCCTGAAACCGCAATAGAGCCGCTACGCGCCGCCCTGCAGGCGGGCAGACTGACATTGATCAGCATCACCAGTAACGATGCGTTGGACAACCTCTTACGGATCGCAGCCGATTACCAGTCGGCTTTAAAACAACTGCCGTTGGTGGTATTGAGCGAAAGGAGTAAACGCTACGCGCGTGACCTTGGGTTCAAAAACCATATCGTCGTGGCGGAGCAGGCTGACGATCAGAGCCTGTTGGAAGCGCTGGAAGAATGTGCCACCACCGCAAATTTCAGGGGCTGATACGCACCGGTCTGTCAGGCCTTAAATAGCGGATGAAAATTTTTTCGCAAACGGGCATTATGCAGGCATGAGCGAGTCAGTCCCGTCAGTACCGGAGAATACAAAATCTCCGCCGGTAAGCAAAATTACCGGCGCCACTGACAAATCCGCAACATCCTCCAACCCAGCCAAAGGCAACGGAAATCCGGCGCGGAACGCGAAAGCCCAGCAGTCGCCTTCAACCGATAAACCTCGAATTTCCATGCTGGCCGTTATTGCTTTGCTGCTTGCAACGGTCGCCGCCGCAGGGTGCGGTTATCTGTGGTACACGTTAATGCAAGTGCAGACGCGTACCGCCAAAGAGGTAAGCGATCTCAGGAAATCATTGCGCACCCTCGACGACCACCCTACGCTGATCGAGTTAAAGCAGAGAGTTACGGAACAGGACGCCAGACTTGCCGCCGAATTTGCCTCTCAGCAGCAGCGAATCGATTCAATCGAGCAGGCTTTTGATGTCACGCGGCAAATCGTCAACCGGGATCAGCGCGGCTGGATACTTGCGGAAGTGGAATACCTGATGCGGCTGGCTATCGTTCGCCTCCGCTTGATGCGCGACATACAGGGCGCTACCGAGGCGCTGGTAACCGCCGACCGGCGATTACATGATCTGGCCGACCCCGCCATGCTCAAAATTCGCGAACTCCTTGCACGGGAAATCACCGCGCTCAAGTCCATGCATGTTCCCGACATTTACGGCGCCGCCTTGCGCCTGATCAGCATCTCTGATCGATTGAGCCTGCTTCCAACCGCCAAACAACCACACCCGCAGTCGTCGTTACAAAGTACGCCGCCATCTGCGGCTGCCGAACAGTGGTATATCACGGCCTGGCGAAAATTGCTCTCCGCCCTGGGATTCAGCCGTGTTAATGCCCCGGTAGGCGCCTCGGCGTTGCGGAGTGAGCTTTATTACGTCGAACAGCTTATTCGGCTGGAGCTGGAAGCGGCCCGCCAGGCACTGATCAGGCTGGATAAAAGCGATTTTGAAAAGCGGGTCCTCACCGCGCGTTCGCTGCTCGACGAACATTACAACCGCAACCACGAACAAGTCATTCTACTTAAGGCCGATCTGACCGCATTGCTGGAAGCAAATTTATTCCCCGATTTGCCCGAAATCTCCGAATCCTTGTCAGCGTTGCGGAAACTGCAACAACAATACCAACCTTCGCCCGATAACGAATAACATGAAAAAGTGGTTCCTGTTATTCCTGATTTTGGTAATCATCGCCGTCAGTATCGGGAGCGCGATACTCTGGAATGCCGACTTCGGCTACGTTCTGGTCATCAGCGGGGACTGGCAGTATCAGCAATCGCTGAGCCGGACGTTGTTTCCCCTAATATTCTTCCTTTTCCTGTTTTACATTACCGTTCGCGTATTGCTCAAACTTTGGCGCTCACCGCGGCTGCTGCGCGGCTATCGTCAACAACGCAGCGCGGAACGGGCAAGACGGAATATCATTCAGGGGCTGATCGAGTTGATGGAAGGGCACTGGCAAAATGCCGAACGCCTCCTGCTGCGGGATATCGACAACAGCGATACCCCGTTACTGAATTATCTGATGGCGGCCCGCGCTGCGCAGCAACAGGAGGCCGACGACCGCCGCGACGAGTACCTCAAGCGCGCGCATGAAGTCACTCCGGAAGCGGATATCGCCGTCGGCCTGACTCAGGCGGAGCTGCAACTTGCCCACGGGCAAACCGAACAGGCTTTGGCGACGCTGACGCGCCTGCGGGAGTTGGCCCCCAAACATCCTTATGTGCTTAAACTGCTGAGCCGGTTGTACGCGCAACTCGGCGAATGGGAAAAATTGGCGGCGCTGTTACCTGAAATCCGCAAACGGCGCATTGTTATTGGCGACAATCTGCTGGAGCTGGAAAGAAATACCTATACCCAGTTCATCTATTACGTTGCGCGCACCGGTGCCGTGTTTAATCTTGAAGAACAGTGGAAACTTCTGCCAAGGCGATATCGTGATGATGCCCAGATTTTCCGCGTATATATCGAATGCCTGATCAACAGTGACAACATCGCCGCCGCCGAAAAACAGCTGCGCCTTTTCTTGAACAAGCACTGGGACGAAATGCTGATTCAGCTTTACGGGCGCATGGACCTTCCGCATGCAACACCCAAGTATCTGGACTACGCCGAGGCCTGGCTGAAGGATCATGGCCGCAGCCCCATGTTACTGTTGACGCTGGGCCGGCTTTGTCACCATTTGAGGCTTTGGGGGAAAGCCCGGGTTTATTATGAAAGCAGTCTCGCGGTTCATCCTACCGTCGAAGCCTATGCTGAACTGGGTGAATTGCTGGAGTCGCTCGGTGAAGTGGACTCATCCAAGGAGTGCTACCGAAAAGGGCTGGCGTTGAGCCGCAGCCAGTCGCGCAGTCGGCGGATAAACGACCAGCCAAAAATGGATCCGCTGCCGCCGTTACCGCCCCCGCCCCCGGCGACCCCCAAACCGCAAACGGCCAATCAATCTCAACGCTCTTCCAGCGAATTAGCCGGTTTGAAATAGTTCTTGTCAGGGGAATAATGCTTGCCGGTGCTGGGTAAGAAACCGCGTTAGCCGGAATGGGAAGATGGACTCCGCGCCAGGTAAGTGATCACGGACCGGCGCGGGAAGTCATTATCGGGAGTTTGCTGTGAAGGGGATACGCGGATCAATGGCTCTTTTTGGACTGCAACCAGTCCAGTAGCGGCTTCCACTCTTCACGGTCCACCGTCGTTGCGCCCGGAGCAAACTCAAAAATGCTCAGCCCGCGCTCGGACGAACGAATATAGTTCTGGCTTTCTCTCAACGCGGTGACATAAGGCAAGCCCCTCAGCCCCGATAAAAAGTCGTCCAGCTGCAGAAAAATATTGGTATAGCCGCGCGCCCGGTTGGCCACCATGCCGATTTTCGCCTCTTTACGGGAAACAGGCCCTGTATCCTTCAACTCGCGGATGAATGCCTGGGCGGCTCGCATATCGATGGGGGAGGGCAGTACCGGCACAATGAACGTTTCGGCCTTTTTGGCCAGCTGGGCAAGCTGGGCACCGTGAACGGCGGCGGGTGCATCGATGATGACATAATCGGTGCCGCGAATGGGACGATACGAGTCTTTATGGCCCGCCACGCCCTGAATCATCGGCCGGCCCTTCGGACGCGCCCGCAGCCATTCCAGGCTGCATTCCTGGGGATCGTAGTCCACCAGTACAACCTTGGCGCCCTGGGAGGCGTAATAGCCGGCAAGATTCGTTGCGATCGTGCTTTTGCCGGAACCGCCCTTGGCGTTGATGACCATAATCGTTCGCATAGCAAACCTCCCTTAATAACTTTTTAATTGCGGCTAGGCTATCAGAGCTTTTTCGTCAAGGCTATATTTTCAACCATAAAATACTCTTCATCCCGGAACTGTCGATTCAAATCGGCAGTTCCGCGGACCGCGGAGACGGTGGTAACACGGAAATGGCCGGTGCAGAATTTCTGCTCCGGACTTGTTCACAGCTTTCAAGCGTCTTTTCCATGAATCAATCGATTCCAAGTTCCCGCCATATCCGGTCTATTTTGTCGACGACCGTTCTGTCCATCGATATCGGCCGACCCCATTCCCGGTTCGTCTCTCCCGGCCATTTTTGGGTGGCATCCATCCCGAGCTTCGAACCCAGACCGGCAACAGGTGAGGCGAAGTCCAGATAATCGATGGGCGTGTTTTCCAGAAAAACCGTATCGCGTTTGGGGTCCATGCGCGTGGTCATCGCCCAAATAACATCCCGCCAGTTCCGTATATCGATATCCTCGTCAACGACGATGACGAATTTGGTATACATGAACTGTCGCAGGTACGACCATATTCCCAGCATCACCCGTTTGGCGTGACCGGCGTACTGCTTGCGGATCCCGACCACTGCCAGCCGATACGAACATCCCTCGGGCGGCAGGTAAAAATCGACAATTTCCGGAAACTGCCTTTGCAAAATCGGCACGAATACCTCGTTAAGCGCCATGCCCAGCATGGCCGGTTCGTCCGGCGGCCGGCCGGTATAGGTGCTGTGGTAAACCGGTAGCCGGCGTTGCGTTATGCATTCGATGGTGAAAACCGGAAAAGATTCCACTTCATTGTAGTAGCCGGTGTGATCGCCAAAGGGCCCTTCCGGGGCCATATCTTCCGGATAGATGTAGCCTTCCAGCACGATTTCGGCTGAAGCCGGTACTTCGAGATCGTGAATCAGGCACTTTGCCAGTTCGGTCCGGCAGCCGCGCAGTAATCCGGCGAACGCAAATTCCGAGAGCGTATCGGGAACGGGTGTTACCGCAGCCAGCATCGTGGCCGGGTCCGCGCCCAGGGCCACCGCCACCGGGAACGGCTCACCGGGACGGTTCTGCCGCCAGTCCCGGTAATCCAGAGCCCCTCCACGATGGGCCAGCCATCGCATGATGACACGGTTACGGGCAATTACCTGCTGCCGATATATGCCCATATTTTGCCGGGACTTGCAGGGACCGCGGGTAATGGTGAGTCCCCAGGTCAACAGCGGACCGACATCATCCGGCCAGCAGACCTGGACCGGAAACCGGCCGAGATCCACTTCGTCGCCCCGTAATACCGTTTCCTGACAGGGGGCACGGCCGACTTTTTTCGGGGCCATGTCGAGTATTTTTTTGAATATCGGCAGCGATTTCCAGGCATCCTTCAAGCCCCCCGGAGGCTCGGGCTGGCGCAGGAATGCCAGCAGACTGCCGACTTCCCGCAGTGCTTCGATGGATTCTTCGCCCATACCCAGCGCGACCCGCCTGGTGGTGCCGAAAAGGTTGCCCAGCAGCGGTATCGAAGAGCCTTTCACTCTCTCGAACAGCAGCGCCGGTCCGCCCTTTCTCAATGTGCGATCACAAATTTCCGTGATTTCCAAACGGGGATCGACCTCGATCCCGATTCGCTTCAACTCGCCGCGGGCTTCCAGCTGATCGATAAAATCGCGAAGGTCTTTATATTTCATAAAGATTCAGAATTAGAGAATTGAAGTATATAAGTATTTGGAAGCGCGCCTACCCATCTGTCTTTTTCATACTTCAATACTTTTACACTCAAATACTTTGCTTATCCTTCAAATTCCGCCCAGACCGGCGCATGGTCCGAGGGCCGTTCCCAGGTGCGGGGCAGGCGGTCGATACCGGCAGACTTGCAGCACTTCGCCAGCGCTTCGCTCGCCAGAATAAGGTCTATCCGCAATCCCAGATTGCGGCGAAATCCGGCGGCACGATAGTCCCACCAGCTGTAGCAGTTTTCCACTTGTTCAAATAAGCGAAAAGTATCCGTCAATCCAAGCTTAAGCATTTTTCGCAGCGCCGCCCGTTCGGGTTCGCTGCACAATACTTTCCCCTGCCAAAGCTCCGGATCATGCACGTCCCGGTCTTCCGGCGCGATATTAAAATCACCCAAAACCACAAGCTTCTCGTATTGATTCAGTTGCGCGGCGATGTAGTCGTGCACTCGTTCCAGCCACTCCAGCTTGTAGCCGTATTTTTCCGAGCCCACTGTCTGGCCGTTAACAACATAGAGATTGATAATGCGAGTATCGCCCACCGTGGCCGCCAGCAGTCGACGTTGCGGATCGTCAAAACCAGGAATAGCGGCGACGATGTCCCGGGGCGGGGTTTTTGCGATGATTGCGACACCATTGTAGGTTTTTTGTCCCGAGTAAACGGCTTCGTATCCCGCCGCACGGAAGGCGTCCGCGGGAAAATTGTCGTCGGTCAGTTTGGTTTCCTGCATTGCAAGCACATCCGTTTTCGGATTATCCGCCAACCACTGCTCGACCTGCGGCAATCGCACTTTCAATGAGTTTACATTCCAGCTGACAATTCGCATGCCCCTACCACACTTTGAGCCCATTGAAACGCCGGCGAACCCGTCCGCTCAGCCAGCGTATCCCGATATATGCGCCCATCATCAGCGAAGCGGCCATCGCAACCAACACCCACAGAACTCTCATGACAATATCGGTTTGCGAAGCATGTTGTGTGGCCATATCCGCTTTCTTCATTTCGTCGATTTCTGTCCGCAGGCGCGCCGCGGCTTTTTCCGACTCGGTCAGCTGGGTTTTCAACTCGTCTATCACCTGTTGTTGCGCGGCCTGGGTTTCGGTAGCCGAATCGGTATTAGTCTGTTGTTGCGATAATTTCTCGTTCAGTTCGGTAATTTTTTGATTGGCCTTGGCCAGCTGTTGCTGGAGCGATTTTTCCCGGCTGTTGTTGCTGACCGTTTCCAGCTGCTGACGCAAGCGATCGCGTTCGGCAGTGAGCTCCTGCACCTGTGTTTTGGCGGGCGGGTCCTTGGAAACGAACTCTGCTCGAGCCCAGCCTTCCGTACCGTCTTTCAACTGGAGTTGAACATATTCACCCAGTCGCTGCACAACTTCCACCGGCGTGCCGCTGGCCAATGTCTTGATCGGTTCGGTGGTGGAATCGGGTACGGCGTACAGCCCGAGGTAAAGGCGTTCGCTGATATAGGCCGGCTCGGCCAGTACTTTTCCTCCCAGGCACATCCATAATGACATGGCAACCGCCACAATTCGTTTGTGATTTGATGTCATACAGCCAATCCGCTTTGTCTTAGTAATGGTTCGATTTCCGGTGCGCGTCCACGAAAACGGACGAATAAATCCATTGCTTTTTCCGAGCCACCCCGCTCCAGAATGCATTCCATAAACCGTCTGCCTGTTTCACGGTCGAAGATTCCGTTTTCCTCGAATTTTGAAAATGCGTCGGCGGACAGCACCTCCGCCCACTTGTAACTGTAATATCCAGCCGCATATCCGCCGGCAAAAATGTGCGAAAACGCGTGCTGGAAGCGGACAAATTCCGGCGGTTTTACGACGGCGACCTGTTCTCGGACTTCCTGCAAAATCTCCTGATGCCGGGATCCTTTTGAAGGATCGTATTCCCAGTGCAGACGAAAGTCGAACAGGCTGAACTCCAGCTGTCTTACCATCTGCATCGCAGCCTGGAAGTTGCGCGCGGCGCGCAATCGATCAACCATTTCGCCGGGCAACGGTTGACCGGTTTGATAATGCCCACTGATCAAATCGAGGGCTTCTTTTTCCCAGCACCAGTTTTCCATAAACTGGCTGGGCAACTCGACCGCGTCCCACTCCACACCGTTAATACCGGCAACGCCCGGATAATCCACGCGCGTCAACATGTGATGCAACCCATGACCGAACTCGTGGAACAGCGTGGTAACTTCATCGTGGGTGAACAGTGCGGGCTGTTCGCCGATGGGCGGCGACAAATTGCAGACCAGGTAGGCCACCGGTATTTGTACGCCTTTTTTATGCCGGAACCGGTTTACGCATTCGTCCATCCACGCCCCGCCGCGCTTGTTTTGCCGGGCATAAAGGTCCAGGTAAAACTGTCCTCGAAGCTGACCGTCGGCATCATAAATATCATAAAAGGTAACTTCAGGGTGCCAGACATCCACGTCATTGTTGACGCGGATATCGACGCCGTACAGACGATTCACCACGTCGAACAACCCTTGAATCACTTTGCCGGCGGGGAACCAGGCTTTAAGTTCCTCCTGAGAAACGTTGTACCGGGCAATGCGGAGTTTTTCGGAAAAATAGGCCACGTCCCAGGGCATTAACGCATCTCCGCCAAGCTCGTTCGCGGCAAAGGCTTGCAGTTTGTGGAATTCCTCACAGGCTTGGGGATATGCCCGGTCGGCGAGTTCATTTAAGAACCGTACGACCTCCTCGGGTTTCTCCGCCATTTTCGTAGCCAGCGATTTTTCCGCGTAGTTATTGAACCCCAGCAATTGCGCGGCTTCGTGTCGCAAACGCAGTATTTTCTCGATCGTTTCTCCGTTGTCCCAACGGCCGGCATGAGGCCCGCCATCAGATGCCCGGGTATAGTACGCTTCGTACATTTCGCGGCGTAGCGCCCTGTTATCGGCATAGGTCATCACCGCGATATAGCAGGGTATCTGCAGGGTCAGCAGCCAGCCGTCTTTCTGCCGTTGCAGCGCCTCCTGCCATGCCATGGCCAGTGCGGACTCCGGCAATCCTTTCAGTTCGTGGGGAACCTGCAAATTCGGGCCGGGCGGAAAGTGTTTGCTCCATGCCAGGGTCGCATCCAGCACATTCTGCTCGAACCCGGAACCCAGCGTGGAAAGCTGCTGCTGTATCGCCTTAAATCGCGCTTTTTTATCCGCCGGCAGATCCACGCCGCTAAGCCGGAAATCCAGCAGTGAATCTTCCAGCGCCTTGCGTTGAGTATCATCGAGTTTTTCCGCTGCCCGGCTTTCGACCAGACTTTTGACGGCCCGATAGAGCGCCGGATTCTGCCCAAGTTCGGTTCCATATTCGGTGATCTTTTCCAGGCAACGATCATGAATTTTCCGAAGTTCTTCGGTATTCATAACCGAATTCAAATGACGCACCGGCGACCAGGCGCGGTTCAGCCGGTCTTCCCACTCGTCCAGAGGGGTCATCAAAGACTCCCAACCCGGTTGCCAATCCGGTGCTTGGGTTTCAACCAGCAGTTGCGCGATCCGTTCACGATTTTCTTTTAACAGGGCGTCTATCGCCGGCTCGATATCACCCGGCCGAATTTTGGAAAACGCCGGCAGGCGACGGTCTTCAAGCAGAGGATTGGTCATGGACGTTCGCAGGAATATCTGTATCTATGCGAGTAAACAAGCCTTCGGGAGGCGGGGGTTGAACTGTACCATAACAATAATCCCGACGCAGTGACCGGGCATGCACGAAGACTGTTATGTCTATGCGGCTACTTCAGAAAACCCTTATTTTCACGGCAGCCA
>DASVCP010000445.1:0-8118 GCA_036381555.1 Gammaproteobacteria bacterium | reverse complement strand
GAAGGGCAAATGAGAGCAGCCCAGCCCCCTGATCAGCGGCGAAAAACCCGTCATGCAAAACATATTGAATCATGCTTACATCCCTTTTGACCAGAGAGATAACCACGACTGCTCGCACTTTGAGATATTTTCCCGCCATTTCTTACCAATCAATCAGTTATATGACCGCACGGGCCGGCCTGCTTTCAACTTCCGGAAACAGTATAAGTAATATCAGGCAACCGTTTGCCTGCCGGCATCGGTGCTGGCACAATAAAGCGCCCTTTGAAACCGATTACACCCGATGATATCGGACCATCCGGAGAAAACCGTGCCAAAGCCCCTGCAATCCATTACCGCGTTCGCCATCATGCTGCTTCTGTGGCTTCCTCCGTCAATTGCACAGACGAAAGGGGCCGTGCCGGTCACCCCCGATGCCTCCCCGGAAGCCCGGGCGCTGCTCGAATACCTCTACCGGATTTCCGGCAAAAAGACGCTCACCGGCCAGCACAACGCACCGCTCAACGGCTCCAACCGGCTGGCGGGCATGCACAAGCAGACCGGCAAGTATCCGGCTGTATTCGGCCAGGATTTCGGTTTCAGCGAACCCGGCTCCTGGGACGGCATCAACTTCCGGCAGAACATTGTCGATGAAGCGATCCGGCGGCACAGGCAAGGGTTTATCAACACGATCATGTGGCACGCGGTGCGGCCCATGGATAACGAGCCGCAAACGTTTGAAAAATCCATCCAGGGCAAGCTGACAGACGAACAGTGGCGGGAACTGATTACACCCGGCACGCACCTGAACGAACGCTGGAAATCACAAGTCGATGTAATTGCCTGGCATCTCAAGCAATTGCAGCATGCCGGGGTGCCGGTGTTGTGGCGGCCCTACCACGAGATGAACGGCTTCTGGTTCTGGTGGTGCGGGCGCAAGGGTGAGGACGGTTATCAAAAACTCTGGCGCATGCTGTACGACCGGCTGGTGAACTTTCACGGGCTCGACAACCTGATCTGGGTGTTCAACGGCAACGAAGTCAAGGAAGGCGTCGCCGATTACGCGGATTTTTTCCCCGGACACGACGTGGTGGATGTACTGGCAACGGACGTCTACAGCGGGCGCTACGATGAAGAAAATTATCGCCAACTGCTCGCGCTCGCCGGGGACAAACCCATCGCCCTGGGGGAAGTCGGCTCGTTTCCGACGGTCGAGAAACTCAAAGCCCAGCCCCGCTGGACCTGGTTCATGAGCTGGCGCGATCCCGACAATTTTTTCTGGAACAACGAGAGCGATCTGTTGCGCGCGCTTTTCAATTATAAAAACGCCGTTTCACTCGAAGACTTGCCGTGGGTCGAACTGAAAGGGGACGTCGAAATTCACCACCCCGTGCTTGAATAAGATATCGCGCGGCCTTAATCAATGACTTAGGGAACCTCTGGTTTATTAGCGATAGCGCGCTGGGCGGAGCTCCAAAAACAAGGAGCCCGTCATCAACGCCTGTTTGCCGATAACTTTCAAGCACAATGCTTCCATCGGCTTGCAAAACCTCGTACACGTCATCACATGTTCTTTAGATTCTCACGCTCCTCCAAAACAGAATGGAGCGTAATAAACGCATGTTCTCTATCTTCAAATTCGAACATCTGCCTGATTATGCATTCATCTGTTTCGGTAATAATTGAATCCATAGAGCCACCGCAGATTTCACCATGACCGCCCCGGAAGCGGGTACGGAACGGGCTGTCCAGATCCATGCAACCCGGAGTAATAACAGCAACGTAGTGCTTACTTAGTCCGCGAATAATCACCAAGTCGTCTTTTAATGTTCCGTAATTTCTTATTTCTGTGCTCCTGACACAGGCACGGCCGTTCTGGCCGGTGGCTTGACGTAACATTTCCCCCAGACTGGGCACATCACTAACGGTGGCACAAGCCGCCAGAACAGTGACCAAAATCGCAAGAATCCAGTCCTTCTTTGCTCTTTTCATTGCCATCTCCGCAAATCCAACAACCGGATCAGAGGCTGCCCGCATTTCGGCCGCTTTCCCGAAATCATTCTTTTTTAAGTCAACCAGTCAAATTTGATATCTCTGGCCGGTCCCGCGTGCCGACAAATTAAATCGCCATGCATTATCAGAGCAGCCACAACCACCCCATCTGGAGAGAAACCTCTGGTGACGAATAGTCCCCTGAGCCGGCCGTTATCCCGGGCTCGACATAAAATCTGCCAAACTGGAGAGTCGAACTTAACCCTGCATATTTCCACTCACGCACTTCATCTCTCCGGAAGTAGTCTCTGACTTTTGATTTTCCGGCAATAAATTGAATCGTCCGAAACCAACTATCCTGGTTTTTGTAAAAGCTATAGCCCACTTCTATTCCACGGGCATTAATGTCACTTCCCCAGCGAAATCCGCTTATCTGAAACGGGATATCAAAAATTTCCTTCTTCAGGACGAAATTTATCCCCGCCGGCGTTCCGATTGAGAACCCAACACGGGTTTCTTCCCCTGCGCACACATATGGCGACATTAAACTCAATCCCAATACCACAAATAACCGATAATTCATCATATTCCTCACTATCCAGCCGCCCGGCTCGCGCAGCTTTTGAATTCTAAATGAATGGGTCTTCACCAAATCAAGCGGGTTATCGAGCCATTCATTTCTCACACGAAGCGGATAATTGCCGAGAGCGATATTCGCGTGAGACGGCTTTTCACTTGCCAACCTCCATCAAATACCCATTCTAAAATCCTTGACGCTTCCACCGGTCAATGACAGGCTTTCGAAGCGGGTGACGTTGCCATCACCGAGAGGCGACTGTGAGCTCACACCCACCCAAAGGGTGTCGGGGTAACTGTTTTTATAAAGCCTGGCCAGATTCCACGTGATTTTATCCTCTGAAAAATAGAACCCGACCGTCCGGGTATCCGAGGATATTTTCAAATAGACGGAGTCTCCTTCGAGGGTCTGATGGTTGTTGTCGTCGGAGGTTTCAATGGTTCTGACACTGACGATTCTCGTGGCGCCCCGCTCATCCCTTTCGAATGCGAATTTTTGCCAGAGTTTCTCCGTATGGAAAATATATAGCGCGCCCGCATCGTAAGTTTCTTTGAACTCCGGACTCACTTTGGCGGTCAACGTAAAGGGTTTGGTGTTATCCACTTTCGCCAGCAAAACCGGAGCGGAACTGTTCGTCAGCTTGCCGTCGGGGTCGTTGAAGAAATCCTTTTTCGCATCGCTTTTCAGTGTGACGATCGCGCCTTCAACCTTGGTATTTTTTTCCGCGCCGTTCAAGCATGCGGTAAAGTGAATTTCGGGCAATTTGATGGAGCATTCGTTTCCCGGGTCCGCGGCCGCCTGAAACGGAACAACCAGCAAAGCCGCCAGGCAGAGAAGCAGGCCGCGCGGTCCCGTTTCATTGATCAATCTTTTCAATCGGTTGGTTTTCATGGTTCGTGCCTCCAATTTCGCGCCTTCCCCTTCACATCACGGCCGGAACCGGCGCAATCTTCTCAAATACCCAGAAAGGATTTCACGCATAGTTTCATCAGTATATGCCACCAGACCGATTTTCCCAACTTTCCGGACGCCCAAGGGGCATGATGATTCTAAACAACCGGACTATAAGTTTCATTTTAATAATTTTCGATGATTTCAGACCTTGACGCCGCGAAGCAGAGCATTTACCTCTCTGTTTCTTCCCGCGTGATTTTCGAGACCCTGTCGAGACGCATCCGAGGCATTAATAATCAGGATGATCTTCCACTTGCCCGTTAAAATCAGAGAAGAATGATCCTCATCATTCGCGATGCAAACTGAATCTACACCAACTTCTCACGCTTGAAAAGCATCTAGAACCGTCACTTCAAGGCACGATTTTGACAGCAAAATAACTTTTCGGTGCCTCAATTCTTCAAAATCAGCCGGTTAAGATTCGATTCCGCGAGTCAACTCTCCGCGTTTATTTAAAATCATCGAGTCTGTCACTTTGATTTCCATAAAAGCCCGAACTAGAACCTGATGCGCACGGAAGGCGCGCTGCGCTCCGCTTCACCATGATAAACCGCTTCGATGTTGTTGCCGTCGGGATCCAGGACGAAAGCGGCGTAATATCCAGGATGATACATGCGCTCACCGGGCGCTCCGCTGTCCCTACCTCCATTGGCGAGAGCGGCCTTGTAGAACGCATCCACCATGGCGCGGTTCCGCGCCTGGAATGCGATATGATGCCGCCCCGTCAGGACGCCCTGCGCGGCCACGCTGTCGGGTGTGGACACGAACAGCTCATCCGCCCAAAAAAATCCTTCACCGGCGCCGCCCATCGGGATCTTCAACGCCTCGAAAACGGCCGAGTAAAATGTGCGGGCGGCCGGGAGATCTTGTACCACCAGTTGAATGTGATCGATCAGCCGTCCGCGATGCAGTTCCTGCGTTTCCATACCGTGCTCCTTGTTAACTCGTGAAACAGAAGATCCATTCCTCTCCTTTAGGAAACTCCGATTGAGCCAGAGTTTCCGCGCGGCAAAGGAAAGTGCAAAATGCACGCGCCGAAGATGCAACTTCAACCACGGCGCGCCGCCTCGATCGCGGCGACGTCGATCTTTTTCATCTCCATCATCGCATCGAACGCGCGCCTGGCGACGGCGGGATCGGGATCGGTGACCGCTTGCGTCAGGACGACCGGCGTAATCTGCCAGGATAATCCCCATTTATCCCTGCACCAGCCGCACATACTCTCTTCGCCGCCGTTGCCGACAATCGCGTTCCAATAGCGATCCGTTTCGGCCTGGTCAGCGGTTGCGACCTGGAACGAGAACGCCTCGCTGTGCTTGAAAGCGGGTCCGCCATTGAGCCCGAGGCACGGAATGCCCATGACGGTAAACTCGACGGTCAACACGTCCCCTTGCTTACCCGACGGAAAATCTCCCGGCGCACGGTGCACAGCGCCCACTGACGAATCGGGAAAGATCTCGGCGTAAAACCGCGCCGCTTCCTCGGCGCCGCCATCGTACCAAAGGCAAATCGTGTTCTTTGCGGGCTTCATCATGTCATTTCTCCATGGTTGATAACGTTAACTATTTTTCGCTTCTTTTGAAAAAAGGGAAAGAGGAGGCACCCTTATTTCCCCGGCATCCGTCTGAAACCTTTCGCGCATTCCTTGATTTCAACACCTTGATCGATCGCATCACGGTTAATTCGTGTCCGGCCTTAATCTTTCCACTCAATCAATGTCCGCAACGGTCACGCCCTGCCGCTCGGCGCAGAGGTCCAGCGTACGCCGCCAACCAGGGCGCGCCAGCGCTCTTGCATAATAGGCCTTCAGCCGCGGATACGGCCCGATGAGATCGGTGTGGCGAACTTGCCGCAGGACGGTGGCGAGAAGAATGTCGGCGACCGTGAACGTCTCGCAGGCGATCCATTCGCGCCCGGCGAGCCGGCGTTCCAACCCGGCAAGCCAGCGGCCGGCTTCCTTGACCAGCACCGTCCGCCGCGCATCAGCCCCCTCACCGCCCAGACCGCCGTCGATCATCTGAATCTCGAACAGCGGCCGCTCGACGGTGGCGAGCGCGGCGAAGCACCATTGCACAACCCGCATGCGTCCGGCGAAGTCGGCGGGGATCAGCCTGCCCGCTTTCTCGGCGATGTAGAGCAACACCGCGCCGGACTCGCCGACAATGAAGCCGTCATCGTCGATCACCGGCACCTGGCGGAAACAGCTGAGCCGGCTATAGGCCGGACCGTCGAGTTCGCCGGCGAGATAGTCGAGGGCGTGCACGCGGTACGGCAAACCGGTTTCCTCAAGCGCCCACTGCGCGCGCAGGTCGCGCCCCTCACCAACCATACCGGGATGAACGCGTCCGAAGGCATAGAGTGTAATCATAGGACCTCCAACTTTTGCGACGGTAAGGCCTTCATGCATTGGTATTGCCTGACAAACCGATTCACGTCAGGTAGTCGAGCGGGGCGACCGCGATTCGACAGCAGCCGGAAAATTTTCCGATTGCACGGCAACGCTGTTCCCGTGCGGGATCACTATGATTGCAGCTAATACATGTTAGCTTCGATATCAGCCACAAGGTAAGGTGGCCATATTCACCAATCGACGTGAAATTACCGGCGTCGCTCAAAACGCAAAACCGTTGCGACACTGATAAAGGTAATCCGCCCTCCCGCTGTAAAATTACGGCCTGCGAAAAAGCATTCGAAACGTCGGCGGAACCTGGAGACATGCGGGCTATCAGAATCTCATCTGATGGCATCTGAATGGAAAAAGGAGGTTCGTATGCATACGCTAAACATCGTCACACTGGCGCTCATCGTGATCGGCGGCCTGAACTGGGGCCTCGTCGGCCTGTTCGACTTCAACCTGGTCGCGGCGATCTTCGGCATCGAGTCAGTGATGTCGCGGTTGATTTACACCCTGGTCGGGCTGTCGGCCGTCTGGCAGATCGCGCCGTTCATGCGCTCGACGAAGATCGGTGAAGTCCCGGCGGAGCGGCATCACAGAGTCTGACTTTGCGGCCGGCACGGATTCTTCCGTGCCGACCGTTTTACTGTGCGATTCCGAGGCAATGTCAAAATATCAGGCCTCGCTCTTGGACTGCCCCCGCGGCACACCGGAAGAGGCTCAGAGGTTGTAAGTTTTATCGTCGACGGTGACGCTCGATAAAGAAACTGCGTCCAACGTAGTCGTCGCCAAGCGGGATCGGTAAAGCTTTCAGATAAATCTCCGCCTCAATACGACCAGTCCGAGCAACGCAAAGCCCAGCATAACAAGACTGCCCGGTTCGGGAACCGCCCTCACCCAACCTCTGAGCTCGCCTCCCGGATTGAGCTGTGTATGAACATCGATATACCAGTCACCATTAAATATGTCTGTGATATCGCTCCCAGTGATGCTTGAGCTGCCGCGGAGTAGTGCATTGGGCGGAAGTCCTTCGTCCTCCCGTAAAAAAGGGGCAAAAAGATACTCAATACCTCTTACGCTAGCAGGGCCTTCGTGAAAATGCGCTTCAAATACCAGGCTGGTTAGATTTCCCCATTCCACAGTCCAGTTATTCCTGAGGGTATCGGTGTCTATCGCTCCCCGGGCAATGCCGAACTCATCGCCGTTAAGACCGTCAACCTCATACGGCACGTGGTCAGGCGTTAACTCCGCCGACCAGGGAATCAGTGTCGCGTGAGCGCTCACGGCTGCAAACAAAAAGACAGGCACCGCCAGAAAGCAGGCCAGGTTAACTCGTTTCATGTGTTCCTCCAGTTGAATTGTCCCGAAACCCATGAACGCAACAATTATTCCAATTGCTCTTTTTTCTTTAATTTCATTGACTTGACTTTAATAGAAATTTCTCCTGTAAATCAGGCTGACACCATCGCTACATTTTGTTTTGTAGCGATGGTTTTCAACTGACACAGACCATACTTGGCGAGTAAATCAAAAGAAGCGCAACCGGTTTGATAACAACCACGTCCACCGCGCGCTATTGACACGGCGCATAATCAATGACGGGGCGAGTTTGGCGCCGATGCAAACGCGACTCCCCTTAACAGCCCGCATCCAACTTAGAGAAGCAATTCGCTCGTTATCTCAAAAGAGGTCGATATACCGGCGGCGGGGTTCAAGCGTTCGCTTTCAATCGCCTGGCCGCCACCGATCCAGACATTCACCGTTCCGGGCACGACGCGATGAACGCCTTTGTCATCGACGATTGAAAACTCGGCTTTGTCCAGCGTGAAAGTCACCGTTTCCGACTGCCCCCGCTTCAAGGCGATGCGTTTGAAACCCTTTAACGATCGTACCGGCGCACCGTCGACGCCCGGATGGCTAAGATAAAGTTGCACCACTTCGTCGCCCGCCATGCCGCCGGTATTGGTGACCCTGACGGAGATGTCGATGCTCCCGTCGGCCTTGATGCGTCTGGCGGACAGACGCGGCTTGTCATAAGCAAAGGAGGTGTATGAAAGCCCGTATCCAAAGGGATAGAGAACCTCGCCGGTAAAATAGCGGTACGTTCTGCCCCGCATCGAGTAGTCGCCGAAAGGCGGCAATTGATCGGCCGAACGATAAAAGGTCACCGGCAGGCGACCGGCCGGACTGAAGTCGCCGGCCAGCAATTCCGCCACGGCCT
>DASVCP010000444.1:0-10289 GCA_036381555.1 Gammaproteobacteria bacterium | reverse complement strand
ATGGCCTGGCTGTCATCGAGCGAGACGTTCAATGGCAACTCGCCGGCTGTCGTACGGACGATCGCCAGCGGCATCGGCGGGCCGGACGCGGCCCTGGCATAGACAAACAGGGTGTCGCTGTCCGAGACCTGCTTCGCCAGTCTATCCGACAGGCGCACGTTCACACTGACCCGGGGGCCGCTGGCGGCGGTTGCCGTGGAGACCGTGGGTTCTTCTGTAGCGGCGGGCGTTGAGGCGGGTGTCGATGTGGGCGCCTGGGCGAGTCCGTCTTCCGTCGCCATGCTTTTGGCTTCCTGGATAAAGCTTTCGAGCATTTCCTGTTCCTCGGCATTGCCGCTTTCCGCCAGCAGCTGCTCCCACAGGCCGACTGCTTTCTCAGAATTACCTTGTTGGAAGGCCAGTATGCCCAGCAGCCAGCGTCCCTGGCGCGACTGCGGCTCGAGTTGCAAACCGAGATTCAGGTAGGTTTCCGGTTCGCCGATGAGTGTATTGTTTTGCAGCGCGGCGCTGACTTCGGTCAGGTGAAACAACACTTCGGCGTTGGCGGGCGCGCGTTGCACCGCTTCCAGGTAGGCGTCACGGGCTTTGTCCAGTTGGCGGAGCGCGGTATACGTCCGGCCCAGCATGATCCAGCCGCGCGCGTCTTCGGGGTTGGTTTGCAAGCGCTGCTCCAGACGTGCCACCATGTCTTCGATGGAAAGCGAGGTGCCGTCCGCGGCGCGCTGGCCGCCGTCGATGGCGGCGGGCATGCCGAGCGACAGGTAAAGGAGCGCCGCCGCCAGCGGCAAGCCGAGGCCGACCAGCACGGGTACGACCTTACGGCGGTTTGGCGAAGACGGCGCGGTGTCAGCCGGCTTGTGCTCAGGCAATTCCAGGGCCAGCGAGGCTTCCAGTTCCGCGCGCGCCGCCGTCAACTGATCGCTGTCCAGTTCGCCGCGTTGATGCTGCTGTTCGAGTTGTTGCAACCGCTCGCGGTAAATTTCAATCAGACTGGTTTCGCGCGTCGTATCGTCCTGCTCGACACGCCGTAGCAGCGGCCGCAACAGTGAGTAAAGCGCCGCCGCGGTCAGCAGCGTGGCCAGCGTCCAGAAGAGAATGCTCGTCATAAAGTAAATTCTTAGGTTTTGGATTTATTCAACAACTCGGCGGCCCGGCGGCGGCGTTCCTCGCTCAGCAGGCTCTCGGCTTTCTGTTCGTTGCGCCGGAGCAGGTAAATCACCAGCCCGAGTATTCCCAGGCCGGCCAATATGAACGGGCCGAACCACAGCAGCACGGTGCTGGTCTTCAGCGGCGGGTTGTACAACACGAAATCGCCGTAACGCGCCACCATGAAGTCGATGATTTCCCGGTCGCCGGCGCCCTCTTGTAACATCTCATGGACTTTGCGGCGCAGATCCTGCGCAAGACCGGCATCGGAATCGGCCAGCGACTGATTCTGGCAGACTAGGCAGCGCAATTGCTCCAGCAGCGAGTAATAGCGGTCCTTGGTTTGTGCATCCTCGAATTCCAACAGGGTTTCCGAACCGCTGCGGGGCTGAGCATCGGCGTACACGGGCTGCGCCAGGTTAAGGGCAAGCAACAGCATCAGGATAAAACCGGAACAGGGCGGTAGGGCGATTGGCAATTTCATCATGACTTCACATTTTTCAGTTGTTGAATGACCGGCAGGAACTTTTCCCGCCAGTCACGACCGCTGATCGGGCCGATGTGCTTATAGGCGATCATGCCGTTCCGGTCGATGATGTAGGTTTCGGGCGCGCCGTACACGCCCAGATCGATACCGACTTCGCCCGCCGCGTCGAAGGCGACCGCGCTGTAGGGATCGCCCAACTGGTCCAGCCAGTTGATGGCGTCCTCGCGCGTGTCCTTGTAGTTCAGGCCGTAAATGGGAATGAGGTTTTGCTGCGCGACTTGCAGCAGTAAAGGATGTTCGACACGGCACGAGACGCACCAGCTTCCCCAGACATTCAGCAGGCTGACCTGGCCTTTCAGGTCATCAGTGCCGAAGGTCTTCTGCGGATCGTGCAGCTGCGGCAATTCGAAAGCGGGCACCGACTTGCCGATCAGCGGCGAGGGCACCACGCGCGGATCGCGACTCAGTCCCACGGCCAGTAGTATGACCAGCCCGATGAAAATGACGAGCGGAATAATGGTTTTCGACATCAGGAACGCCCTTCGGCAGGTTTGGCCCTGACGGTGACCGGGCGGGTACCGGGCACCGGCTGCCGACGGAAGTAACGGCGATCCGAGGCGGCCAGCAATCCGCCCAGCCCCATGAGCAACGGTCCCAGCCATATCCAGCGGACAAACGGCTTGTAAGTCAGGTGTACCGCCCAGGCGTCGCTGCCGTCGGTATCCAGCGGTTCGCCCAAGGATACATACAGGTCCCGGAACAGGCCGGGATTGATCCCCGCTTCGGTCATCGGCTGGTTACTGCTACGGTAAAACCGTTTTTCAGGGTAAAGCGTGGCGATCCGCCGTTCGTTCCTGACAATCTCGAAGGTCGCCTGCTTGGCTTCATAGTTGGGGCCGTTGACCGTGTTGAGCTCGCGAAACTCAAAACGGTAATCGCCCAGCATGTAGTGATCGCCCGGCGCCATGCGCACGTCTTCGGTCTTTTCAAAAGCACTGACCAGTGTCACGCCGATAATAAAAATGCCCACACCGAAATGCGCCAACAGCATGCCGACGAAACCCCGCGACAGTCGACGCAGGCTGCCGCCGAGGTCTTGCGGCGACAAGCGGCTTTTCAAGGTTTGCAGCGTGCCCGCCATCACCCAGCAGGCCAGGATCACGGCGAGCGTCACGCCCAGCGAAGCCGGTCCGACCGCCAGCAACACGAACGCAACGCCGAGCACGATGCCGATAAGAGCGGTTTTATGCATGCGCCTGACCAGCGACGGCAGGCTGTCTTTTTTCCAATGCACCAGGGGGCCGAAGCCGAGAATCAACGCCAGCGGCACCATCAGCGGAATGAACACCCGGTTGAAGTAAGGCGGCCCGACCGAAATTTTGCCGGCGCCCAGCGCGTCCATCAGCAGCGGGTACAACGTGCCCAGCAGAATTGCGGCGCAAACGACCACCAACAACACGTTGTTGAGCAACAGCAGCATTTCCCGCGACACCAGCTCGAAGCGGCCGGTGCTGCTAACGCCGCCGGCCCGCCAGGCGTACAGCAACAAGGCGCCGCCGATAACGATCGACAGAAATCCCAGGATGAAAACGCCGCGTGTCGGATCGGTGGCGAACGCGTGCACGGAAACGAGCACTCCGGACCGGACCAGGAACGTGCCCAGCAGGCTGAGCGAAAAACCGAAAATGGCCAGCAGGATGGTCCAGGCTTTGAATGTGCTGCGTTGCTCGGTAACCGCCAGTGAATGCAGCAGCGCGGTGCCGAGCAGCCAGGGCATGAAGGAGGCGTTTTCGACCGGATCCCAAAACCACCAGCCGCCCCAACCGAGTTCGTAATAGGCCCACCAGCTGCCCAACGCGATGCCAAGGGTCAGGAACACCCAGGCGACGATAGTCCACGGTCGCGTCCAGCGTGTCCAGGCGGCGTCGATGCGGCCTTCCAGCAACGCGGCGATGGCAAACGCGAACGGCACCGCCAGACCGACATAGCCCATGTAGAGCATGGGCGGGTGTACGATCAGGCCGAAGTCCTGCAACAGCGGATTGAGATCGCCACGCTCCACGGCGGGGAAATGGCGCTCGAACGGATTGGAGGTGAGCAGCATGAACAACAGAAAGCCCACGCTGACCAGGCCCAGCACCGCCAGCACCCGGGATGTGAACGCCAGCGGCAGGCTCCGGCTGAAATGCGTGATGGCAAACGTCCAGCCGCCGAGGATAAGCACCCAAAGCAGCAGAGAACCTTCGTGCGCGCCCCAAACGGCCGAGATGCGGTAGTAGACCGGCAGCAGCGAATTGGAATTTTGCGCCACGTATAAAACGGAAAAATCCTTGTCGATGAACGCATAAGTCAGGCAGGCGAACGCGAGCGCCAGACAACCGAATTGCCAGCGCGCCGCCGGAACGGCGATCTGCATCCACGACGTGTTGCGCAAGGCTGTGCCGGCCAGCGGCAACGTGCCCTGGACGATGGCCAGGCACAGGGCGAGGATCAATGCAAAATGGCCAAGCTCGGGGATCATGGTTTATCCACTCCGGATGATTATGGTTCGATCACTCTTTTCCTGGCGGTGTGTGCGGAAAGGGCAACGAAACCTCGCCGCCTTCCTGCGCGATTTTTAACGCTTCGGCCACTTCCGGCGGCATGTAGTTTTCATCGTGTTTGGCCAGCACTTCCTCGGCCATGACCACGCCCTCGCCGTTCAGCTTGCCGATGGCGACGATGCCCTGGCCTTCGCGGAACAGGTCGGGCAGTATGCCGGTATAGCGGACGCTCACCCGTTCGACAGTGTCGGTGAGATCGAACGCCACCGTCAGGCCGTCGCCCGGTCGCGCCACGCTGCCGTCGACCACCAGGCCGCCGACGCGTATGGTCGCCCCGGCCGGCGCTTCACCGGATTTGATTTGCGACGGGCTGTAGAAATACATCATGTTTTCGCTGATTGCCGTCAGCGCCAGGATCGTCGCCAACGCCACGCCGCCCAGGATGACGCCGACAAAGGCCATACGTTGTTGCCGGGGAGTCATTGTTGCCGCCTCGCAAGTTGGGATTTTCGTTGATGGGCCTGTTTAAGCTTTTGCAGCAGCCGCCGTTTTTGCAGCACCGGCCAGATAAACGTAAGTGCTAACACAAGCAATGACAGACCGTAGGAAGACCATACAAAGAACGCATAGCCGCCCATGGCAAGGAACTCAACCATGCTTGGCCTCCGGGTGTTTGTCAATAAGCGCTTCAACCCAGGTGCTGTGCTTCTCGCGTTCCAGCACTTCGCAGCGGGCGCGCATCAGGAGGTTGGCAAAGAAATAAAACTGGAACGCCAACGCCATCAGCAGCAACGGGATCAGCATGCTGATATGGATGGAAGGTTTGTCGAGCTTGGTGACGGTCGGTCCCTGGTGCAGCGTGTTCCACCATTCGACCGAGTAATGAATGATGGGAATGTTAACCACGCCGACCAGCACGAGAATCGCGCCGGCGCGGGCGGCCAGCCGCTTGTCTTCGATGGCGGTCTGCAAGGCGATGAAGCCGAGGTAGAGAAACAGCAGAATCAGTTCGGATGTCAGTCGCGCGTCCCACACCCAATACGTGCCCCACATCGGTTTGCCCCACAGTGAACCGGTGACCAGCGCCAGAAAGGTAAAGGCCGCGCCGATCGGCGCGCTGCTGCTGACCATGATGTCCGAAAGTTTGATCCGCCAGATCAAACCGATGGCGGCGTTAACCGCCATGAACACGTAAACGAACATCGACATCCAGGCGCTGGGGACGTGGACATAGATTATGCGAAAGCTGTCGCCCTGCTGGTAATCCGCCGGCGCCAGCACCAGGCCGCCGTACAAGCCCGGCAGCACCAGCAGCACAAACAAGCCGCCGAACCACGGCACCAGCTTGCCGGCCATATCGTAAAAATATTTCGGTGAAGCCAGTTTATAAATGAAATTCCACATAATCCGTTGCTCGAACGCAAAAAAGGTTCTTATCAACCAGCCTTGGCTAGTTCAAACTGATTCTCAGTGCGGCGGCGACGGCCGGCGGCGCCAGCGTGACGGCCAACACCAGCAGGGAAGCCAGAAAGTACAGTTGACCGCTGAACGGCAGGCCGCTGACAGAGGCGTCCACGGCGCCGGCGGCGAAAATCAGCACCGGTATATACAAAGGTAAAATCACCAGGGCCAATAATGCCCCGCCTCCACGAATGCCGACTGTCAGTGCCGCGCCGATGGCGCCTATCAGGCTGAGCACCGGCGTTCCCAGCAGCAAGGTGAGCATAAGTATACCGATGGTATGACCCGAAAGCGAAAAGAAGGTGCCGAGCAACGGAGTCAGAAGCAGCAACGGCAGGCCGGTCAACAACCAATGGGCGGCGATCTTCACTGCGACCAATAACGCAAACGGCCGTGGACTCAATGCCAGCATTTCCAGGCTGCCGTCCAGAAAGTCGCCGCGAAACAGGGTGTCGAGGGCCAGCAATGTGGCCAGTAACGCCGCAACCCAAATGATTCCCGGTCCGATAATCTGCAGGATGCGGCTTTCCGGGCCGATGCCGAGCGGAAATAAAATCAGCACCAGCAGATAGAACAGTACAGGATTGAGCAGTTGACCGGGACTGCGGAAGGCCAACAGCAGATCGCGTTTCAACAAGGCAATGTAAGGATTGGAATCCGTCATATCAGGTCAGCAGATGCAGGGCCTTTATATAGCGTTCGTGCAGATTGACCGGCGAGTGACTGGCCAACACTACGATGCCGCCGCTTTCCAGATGTTCGTGCAACAGCGACTCAAGAGTTCGAATTCCGGATTTGTCCAGGGCGGTAAAGGGTTCGTCGAGAATCCACGCGCGAGCGGGGGATATCAACAGCCTGGCCAGGCCGATACGGCGACGCTGCCCGGCGGACAGGGTTCTGGCGGGTTCGTTTTCGAAACCGAACAGTTCAACACGGTCCAGCGCCTGCTGCAATGTCATGCGCGAGGCTTCGCCGTGCAAGGCGGCGGCAAACGCGAGATTCTCCAGCGGAGACAATTCGAGTTTAATGCCGGTGGAATGACCGACATAACTCAGGTTTTGTAAAAACCGTTGACGATTCTCCGCCAGCGAAACGCCTTGCCAGTAAACGTTTCCCGCGTCGGGCAGGCTGAGTCCGCACATGATTCGCAGCAACGTGGTTTTGCCGCTGCCGTTGGCGCCGTGAATTTGCAGCAACTCGCCGGCTTGCAGCGACAGCGACAGGTCGGTGAAAAGCTCTCTGTCGCCGCGGACACATCTTAACCCGCGTGCCGACAGCAGACTTTGCGCATCACTCGAACCCATCGTTCCATTCCAGACAAGTAAAGTCCGCAATATTACACGATTAGCGCCTGAGAGAGTCATGTATGAATGACGGCAGAGATCCACCCGGCCGCGTAACAATGCGGAGTCGGCCGGCCGAACAGAGAGATAACCTGGCAATACCCTGGCGTGGATTCGAAATCAATGACTTATCGACAAGGTGTTTATCTGAACGTGTCGGTACGACTGACAGAAATCACAATGGTAAACATCCACAAAGGCTACATACTTAAGGAAAACAATGTGTTGTCTCTGCTGGCAGGAAAAGTGCTTAGGGTATGGTCTCTAAAAACTTAAAATTACGGAGGTTGTAATGTTACAAAAAATAAAAATATTGCTGTTCATGATAACCGTCGCCGGCTGTTCGCTGACAGCGTATGCCGGCTACCTCGACGATGATCATGGGAAGGGAGGGTGGTATTCCAATGATCAGCATGGCCACGACTGGTTTGCGGATTTTCATGGCAAAGGCAAGCAAGGGGATTTCGAGGTCGGGGACTTCTTCAGTGGCCATTTTAACGACAAGAAGGATTGGGATTTCCATGGCAAGTCATTTGGTTTCGATCCCAAGTGGTGGCATACGGATAATCGCTGGCGCTTCGACTGGAAGGACTGGTTCGATGGTATTTTTCCCGGACACCACCCAAAGGTCCCCGAGCCGGCCTCGATGATCCTGTTGGCCACGGGAATTCTGTTGATCGCCGGTGTGCGAAGGATTCGCTGACTCTATTGCTGTAAAAAACGCCTGTAACCCCGCCTTCTGGCGGGGTTTTTTTTCGTATATACAAATAAAATCGTAAAAGCCTGTATCGGCGAACTCTTTCCGGAAGCTTTGCTCAAATTCAGGCTGTGGGGTGCTGCTCGAAACAATCGGGGTTCCATATATTTCCTGTAGAAGTTTTTCGGGGCTCATGGTTAAACTCCGCTGTTTGGTATCAAATACACCGATTCGTTAAATTTAACTTCGCCTTTTCGCGGAAAATCCAGATGTCCGACCGAATCGATACAGGCAATCACATTCAAAGCCTTGACGTTCCGCTGGAGCGCGATGGTTTTTTGCGCACCTTGATCCGGGAGTTGTCCGGTACCCTGCAGGATGTTATCGGTCTGGAGGAGGCTTCGGGCTTTGTCAGCGTGGTGGGTCGGAGAGTGGGTGAGCAGATCAACGAGCAGTATCGTCAGGCCCTGTCGCTCGAACGGCTCAACCGCGGGCAGGTTGCCCGGGTACTGGTGGATTTGAAGCGCCGGATACAGGGGCGCTTTTACATTATTGAGGAAAATGACGAAAAAATCGTGCTTGGCAACACCGCCTGCCCGTTCGGTGACAAGGTAAAGGAGCGGCCGGCCATGTGCATGATGACCTCGAATGTGTTCGGCGTGATAGCCGCCGATAACCTGGGCTACTCCAAGGTGGCGCTTGAAAGAACCATCGCCGGCGGTTTTCCGGAATGCCGTGTAGTGGTTTACCTGAAACCATCCGAGGAAGCCGAAGGAGCCGAGGGACGCCAGTATTTCCGGATACGGGATGACTGATGGATTTGCTCGACTTTATCGATACCTTCCCGGAATCCCTTCTGGCTGTCGATCTGGACGGCCGGATTCTGCGAGTGAGTTCCGTCTGTGCCGCGATGCTGGACATAAAAGCGGGCGGACTTGCCGGTTATTCACTTGCGGAGCTCTCTGTCGATACGGCACAACATCTCGACGCGTGCCTTAAACTCTGGGCTGGCGGCGCATCGTACACACCTGCCAGGTTGCGGCTGCGCAAGGGTACGGGTGAGCTTGTGGATTTTGTCTGCGAGGGCGCACGCTACCGGCCGGATCGCGCGCATTCCGTGCTGTTGCTCAAGCTTCGCCTTAAGGATGCGACCGAAAACATGTTTAAGGAGCTGACTCGCCAGGTGGCTTCACTGGAACAGGAGGTTGTACGGCGTCTCCGGGCGGAACAAAAACTACTGGAGGCGGACAGGCGCAAGGACGAGTTTCTGGCGATGCTGGCCCACGAACTTCGCAATCCATTGGCTCCGATTATGAACAGCCTGCACCTGTTGAGGCTGTCTTCCGACCCCTCGCGGGCATTGAATAATTGCCGGGCGATTATGGAGCGCCAGGTCAGGCAACTGGCGCGCCTGGTGGACGATCTGCTCGAAGTGTCCCGTTGGACCCGGGGCGCCGCTGAGCTGCAGCGTCAGATTGTGTCACTCTCCGGGATCGTTCAGGATGCGGTGGCGACCAGCAAACCCTTGATCGACGCCGCCGGGCACGATTTCGAGCTAAAGATTCCGCCGCGCGAACTGTTTGTGTATGGCGATTCGGCGCGTCTGGTGCAGATGTTGTCGAATTTGCTCAACAATGCCGCCAAGTACACGCCTTCCGGTGGAAAGATTGTCCTGTCGTTGGATGTTGAAGACGGCCAAGTGGTGGCGAAGATTATCGACAACGGCATCGGCATCGCTCCGTCCATGCTTGAGCAGGTGTTCGATCTTTTTGTGCGAACCGACAATTCGCCGGACCAGGTCAGCGGCGGACTGGGTATCGGGCTGACGCTGGTGCGGCAGATTGTCCAGGCGCATGGCGGCAGGGTGACGGCGGCCAGTGAAGGTGAAAATCGCGGTTCACAGTTCATCGTGCATCTGCCGTTACATCAACAGGTTTCTTTGGCGATTTCCAGCGTCGATCCCTCACGTCCTTCGCCCAGCCTGATGGGGTTGCGTATTCTCATCGTCGACGATAATCGGGATGCCGCGAACAGCATGGCTGCCATGCTGGGCATGCTCGGTAACGATGTGCAGGCGGTCTATGGCGGCCATGAAGCGATCACCGTGATGACTGCGTTTGAACCCGAGGTTGTATTTCTGGACATTGCCATGCCTGGAATGAGCGGCTACGAAGTGTGCCGAAGGATACGGTCGAACACCGCCGCTTGCCGGCCGATGATTGTGGCCTTGACCGGCTTCGGTCAACAAGGCGACCGGCTGAGCAGCCGTGAAAAAGGCTTTGACGAGTACCTGGTGAAGCCGGTGAGCATGGAAACCCTGCAAAGCGTGCTCGCCGCCAAACGACGGAATTCACTCCCTGCCGCCGGATGAAAAACCCTTCGTTGTCAAAAGCAAAGGAATTCCGATTAGAGCTTTCCAAAATAAATTTTTACCGTTGCCAATGGATTCTGTCCAATGACGCCGGGGTTATATTAGAATTGCCGCTGAACTTGCGGTGCGGTTCCGGAGCCGGATCCCGGCTCTCCGGTACAGGCGGGCGTCGTATAATGGTTATTACCCCAGCTTCCCAAGCTGGAGATGACGGTTCGATTCCGTTCGCCCGCTCCAGCTT
>DASVCP010000443.1:0-3796 GCA_036381555.1 Gammaproteobacteria bacterium | reverse complement strand
GGGCGAGGCGGCGTTGACGGGCGAGGCACTGCGTGACTATCTGGCTGAGAGACTCCCCTCGTACATGGTGCCCAGTTTATACATGCCCTTGCCGGTGTTGCCGCGATTGCCCAATGGCAAGCTCAACCGGCTGGGTTTGCCCGCGCCGGACCTGGGGTTGCTCGAATCCGATGTGTACGAGGCGCCTTCGACGCTGACCGAGCAGACGCTGGCGGAAATCTGGTCACAGGTGCTGCAACTGGACGTGGACAAGATCGGGCGGAAGGCTAACTTCTTCACCATCGGCGGTCATTCCCTGCTGGCGACCAGCGTGGTCACCCGGCTACGGGAACAGCTGTCGGTGGCGCTGCCGTTGCGGGCGATGTTTGAGTACGCGACGTTGCAGGCGCTGGCTGGCCACCTCGATGCATTGCTGACTCATGACGGCCCGGTGTCGCAGTTGGCGTTGCAGCCGGTGGCGCGAACCGAAAAGCTTCCCTTGTCGTTTTCACAACAGCGGTTGTGGTTTATCCACCAGTTCCATCAGGGCCAGGACCGGGTGTACAACATCCCGATCGCCCTGCGGTTGGAAGGTGAGTTGAATGTCGAGGCGCTGCGTTACGCGCTCAACACCATGATCGAACGCCACGAGAACCTGCGCACGCGGTTTGTAATGCAGGAGGGCGAGGCGGTGCAGGTGATTGCGCCGCAGATGCACCTGGAGCTGCCGGTGCTCGAGGTGAGCGAGGACGAGGTGTCGACGCAGGTTGGCCGATACCTGGAGCACGTGTTCGATTTATCGCAAGGGCCGCTGTTCATTGCCGGCTTGCTGAGAACGAATGCCGACCGGCATGTGCTGTTGTTGAACATGCACCACATTATCTCGGACCGCTGGTCGGAAGGGGTGATGGTGCGCGAGGTGGCGGCTTTATACCGGGCATATCTTGAGAATGATGCCGACCCGTTGCCGGCGTTGCCGGTACAGTATGCAGACTTTGCTTATTGGCAGCGTCAATGGTTGCAGGGCGAGGTGCTGGAAAAGCAGGCGGCGTACTGGCGGGAGGCGTTACAAGGCGCGCCGGCATTGCTGGAGCTGCCGACCGACCGGCCGCGGCCGGCGGCGCAGACGTATAACGGCGCCTATGATTTTTTTACCCTGGAGGCTGAGCGGCTGACAGCGCTGAAGGCATTGAGCCGCGAGGAGGATGTCACCTTATTCATGGTGTTGCTGGCGGCGTTCAAGGTGCTGCTGGCGCGTTACGCCCGCCAGGACGATATTGCGGTGGGAACCACGATTGCCAATCGTACCCGACCGGAACTGGAAAACCTGATCGGCTTTTTTGCCAACACGCTGGTGTTGCGCAGCCGCGTCTCGCTGGGCACACCGTTCCGGGAACTGCTGCGGACCGTTAAGGCGACTTGTGTTGGGGCTTACGATCATCAGGATATCCCTTTTGAATACCTGCTGGATGTGCTGCAGACACCGCGCCGTCTCAGCCACAGCCCCTTGTTTCAGGTAATGTTCAATTTGCATAACGCGCCGCAGTCGGAAATCGACCTGCCGGGACTGAAGATCGCGTCACCGGGAGCCTCAGGCAAGCATACTACGGCCAAGTTTGACTTGACCCTGGAATGGTTCGAGGCGGGCGACCGTCTTCGCGGGCGGCTGGAATACAACACGGACCTGTTCGACCGTGAGACGGTGCAGCGTCTGATTGGCCACTACCGGAATGTGCTTGAAGCGATAGCAGCGGCCCCGTGGCAAGAGCTTGGAAGATTGCCGCTGCTGACAGAGGGCGAATACCGGCAACTGGTGCATGAGTGGAACGCGACGGCGCGCGAGTGCCCGGCGGATGGGAGCATTCATCGGTTGTTCGAAGCACAGGTGCTGGAAACGCCGGAGTCCATCGCGCTGATCTACGAAGATTGGCAATTGAGTTACGCGGAGTTGAACGCGCGGGCGAACCGGGTAGCGTATTACCTGCTGGAGCAGGGCGTGGGGCCGGACACAACGGTCGGATTGTATTTAGAACGCTCCATCGAAATGGTGGTGGGACTGTTGGGCATCTTAAAAGCTGGCGGATGTTACCTGCCGCTGGATCCGGCTTATCCGGCAACTCGGTTGGCCTACATGCTCGAAGACAGCGGGGCGTCAATCATCTTCAGTCAGCGGGCGTTAAGCGAGGCCCTGCCGGCCGGTGACCGGTTTACGCTCGTCTGCCTGGACGAGGCCGAAGAGCTTCTGTCCGTCTACCCGGCGGACAACCCCCGCCGGACGGTTAACGCGGACCACTTGGCCTACATCATCTATACCTCCGGTTCGACGGGGCGGCCCAAGGGTGTGATGAGCACCCATGGCGGCTTGGTCAACCGTTTGGCGTGGATGCAGCGCCAGTACCGGTTGGATGCCACCGACCGGGTGTTGCAGAAAACGCCCTACACGTTCGACGTGTCGGTGTGGGAGTTTCTTTGGCCGCTGAGCGAAGGGGCGAGCCTGGTAATGGCGCGGCCGCAAGGCCACAAAGACCCTGGCTACCTGGCGGAGGTGATCGAAGCGACACAGATCACCACGATGCACTTTGTACCATCGATGCTCAATGCCTTTTTGTCGGCCGGGCCTCCGGTGCCGGCGAGCTTGAGGCGGGTGATTTGCAGTGGGGAGGCGTTAAGCCGGGCACTGATGGAACGGTTCAACGCCTGGTCGCCGGACATCGAACTGCACAATCTGTACGGTCCGACGGAAGCGTCGATCGACGTGAGTCATTACTCGAGCGTGAACCGTAGGTTGGAGAGCGTTGTCGGCATTCCGATCGGGCAGCCAATCGACAATATCAAGCTGCACATACTTGACACCGAGTGTAATCCGGTGCCGGTGGGGGTGGCGGGCGAGTTGCACATCGGCGGCGTGGGTTTGGCGCGGGGGTACTTGAAGCGTGCGGGGTTGACGGCGGAGAAGTTTATTCCCGATCCGTTCAGTGAAACCGGCGGCCGGCTATATCGGACGGGCGATCTGACACGTTATCTGCCGGACGGCAATATTGAGTTTTTGGGACGTATCGACCACCAGGTCAAACTGCGCGGGTTACGGATCGAACTGGGTGAGATCGAATATGCGTTGCGCCGGCAAGAAGGCGTGGGCGAAGCGGTGTTGAGCGTTTACCGGCCGGCGGACCAATCTGACGACGTGCTGACGGCGTACGTGGTGAGCGACACGGGCCAGATGCTGGACCCGGGCCGGTTGCGGGAGGCATTACAGGCCGTGCTTCCCGACTATATGATCCCGGCTTATTACGTACAGCTTGATGAACTGCCGTTGTCACCCAATGGCAAGCTGGACCGCAAGTCGCTGCCGGCGCCGGAGGCGCAGGCGTTGAGCCGGCGTGAGTATAAGGCGCCGGAGACGGCCACCGAGCGGTTGCTGGTGGAGGTCTGGTCGGAGGTGCTCAAGCTGCCGGCGGAGCAGATCGGCGTGCACGACAACTTTTTCCAACTGGGCGGACATTCGCTGAGCGCCACCCGGGTGGTGGCCCGTTTACGGGAGCAGTTGCAGGCGGAGATTGCGCTCAGAAAGCTGTTTGAGCATCCGGTGCTGGCCAACCTGGCCGCTTACATGGCCACTCTCGAATCCGGTAGTACCGGCCAATCGGTGCTGCAACCGGTCGACCGCCGGCAGCCGTTGCCGCTATCATTTTCACAACGGCGGTTGTGGTTGATTGACCAATACGCGCAGGAAGACACGTCGTACAACATGCCGTCGGCGCTGCGTCTTCGGGGTTCGCTGGACGTGGAGGCGTTGAGGCGGTCGTTCGAGACGCTG
>DASVCP010000442.1:0-8859 GCA_036381555.1 Gammaproteobacteria bacterium | reverse complement strand
CGGCTGCGCAGCCCGCTGGTGCTTCGCGGTGTTGAGGACTACCTGGACAACCGGCGCTATCCCCTGGATTTACTCATCGACCTGTAACAACGCCTTCCTGCTGTTTATGGCCCCACCGGAATTCGTGATTGTAGGCATGTCAGGCGGAGTGGATTCCTCCGTCGCGGCCAAACTGCTGCTGGAACAAGGCTATCGCGTCGAAGGCCTGTTCATGAAAAACTGGGAAGAAACCGACGACGTCGCCTATTGCTCGGCCAAAGAAGACCTGGAGGATGCGCTGCAAGTCTGTGACGAACTGGAAATCCCGTTACACCAAATCAACTTTGCCAGGCAGTATTGGGACCGTGTGTTCAGCTTTTTCCTTGAAGAATACCGCGCGGGCCGAACACCGAACCCGGATATCATGTGCAACAAGGAAATCAAGTTCAGTGTGTTTCTGGAATATGCTCTGAAACTGGGCGCCGACAAGATTGCCACCGGACACTATGCCCGTTGCGTTGCGGATAACGGCCGCTACCTGTTGAAAAAAGGTCTGGACGCCAACAAGGACCAGAGCTATTTTCTCCACCGGCTGGGGCAGCGGGAATTGCATTACAGCCTGTTTCCACTCGGCGAATTGCTGAAACCGGCCGTGCGCGACATGGCGACCGAATCCGGCTTCGACAACCACGAGAAAAAAGACAGTACCGGAATCTGTTTCATCGGCGAAAGGCGTTTCCGGGATTTCCTCTCGCGCTACCTGCCCGCCAGACCGGGCAGCATCAAAACGCTGGACGGCAGGGTGATCGGCGAACACCAGGGTGCTTTTTACTACACCATCGGGCAGCGCCAGGGTCTGGGCATCGGCGGAGTGAAAAATTCCCCTGAAGAACCGTGGTACGTGGTCGAGAAAAACGTCCATGAAAACATCCTGATCGTCGCTCAGGGCCAGGACCACCCGGCCCTGTTCAAAAGCCGTTTGTGCGCCGGGCAGTTGCACTGGGTCGGGCAACCGCCGTCCGCTCTGCGGTTTCGCTGCCGCGCCAAAATCCGCTACCGACAGCAGGACCAGGACTGCACAATCGAACATCTGGACAGCGACCATGTTGTTGTCGACTTCGACCAACCGCAACGCGCCGTCACCCCCGGGCAGTCGGTGGTCTTTTACGAGGAAGATATCTGCCTGGGCGGCGGGATTATTGAAGAAGCGTTTAACCCGGAATAACGATGACTCTAAAAACTCTTACAAACCAGGTTTTCGCCTTTGCCGGCATTTACCAGGCCTGCAACCAGGTAAAATCAGTCGCCTGGCACGGACGTAGCGACGCGGCGGAACTGGACAGCATGATCGGCAGCATTTTCAAAATCGATTCGGCCGACATCGACGATATCTATGGAGGGAAGAACAAGCTCCGCCAGGGGCTGGAGTTGCTGACGAAAGAGTTGAACCCGGAAAAGCCGGAGTATGACATGGAAATCACCCGTTACATCCTCACCCTGCTGGCCATACACCGGAAGCTGCTGAAACGCCCGCAGTTGCAGAAGCTATTACGCGACGAAATAGATAAATCGTCCACCCAATTAAAGCATTACGGCACCAACCACCCCAACACCTGGGCGGCATTGGGAGAGGCTTACCAAAGAACCATCAGCACGCTGACGCCGAGAATCATGGTCAACGGCGACAGGATGCATTTGTCGAATAACGACAATGCTGCCAAAATCAGGGCCTTGTTGCTGGCCGGGTTGCGCTCGGCCGTGCTGTGGGGGCAATGCGGCGGCTCCCGGCTATCCTTTATATTCAACCGCCGCAACTATTTTCTTGAAGCAAGCAATCTCCTTACTCAGATACTTTAGAAAACATGACGCTATGACGGAAGCCACCAACCATCACGTAATTTTCGAAGGCCGGATCACGGGGGAAATAGGTCTTGCCGAGGTCAAACGCAACCTGGCGGCCATGTTCAAGATGAACGAAGCCCAGGTCGAATCGCTGTTCAGCGGCAAGCCGGTGGTTATCAAACGGGATGTCGACGCCCAGACCGCGCAGAAATACGCGGCCGCCTTTAAAAAAGCCGGCGCGGTCTGCAAAATCGCCGGTTCCGGCGGCGACACAACCGCCGCCAAACCGTCCGCAAGGCCCGTGCAGCCCAAAGCCGCGCCGCCCGCTTCCGCCGCTCCCGGGCCCCAGACCGCCGCCGACCTGTCCCGCCGGGATGTCGTCAATATCAAAGTCCCCGGCGACCTGGGAGGGCTCTCCATGGGAGAGCCGGGAGAAGAAATTCCCGTGCTGAGCAACGAGATGCAAGCCGACATCCCCGACACCGCGGGCCTGAGCGTCGCCATGGACGACGGCTACCTGGCGCCGGAGAAAAACATCCCGGAACCCAAGCTCGACATCAGCAACCTCTCAATAAAAAAAGACGATTAAAAATATCTAACCACGGAGCGCACGGAGAACACAGAGAAAAATAAAGACAAAAAATCTTCGGGTATTGATTTTGATATAAGATAAAGTGCTTCTAATATTTCTAGCTTTTAACTAGCCCTTGATTTTTTAATCTCCGTGCCCTCCGTGTTCTCCGTGGTTAAATGGTTTTTATATTAACCAGCATCTTCGTCGGTGCGGCGGCGGTTCTGGCTCTGGCGGTTTTTGGCGGTTTTTTCCTGGATGAAATCGGGAAGATAGACGGCATCGACCGGACAGATGATGCGCATCAGCCGCAGGCATTCGATGTGATAGATCGTCTCTTCAACGGGCATGGTCAGGTTTACCGCGATTTCCTCGACTGAACGCCGGCCATCGACCTGCCATAGTACGTTCCAGGCGTTCATATCCAACAACAGACTTTCCACACGTTCTTTCGCCTCCCTCAACAGCCGGAACTTGCGTTTTTTATATGCCTGGTAGATCTGGATCGGCATCGCCGTGGGCAGCAGGGAAGCATCGTTGATCACACCGTGCAAATCGGCGGTGCTTGATTCGTCGGGAAAATCCAGCTTCTCAACTTCTTTAATGCTGACGGGGTGCTTGGTTTTCGCAGGCTTTCGTTTCATCGCGTTACCCCACTCACTGTTACCGGACATACACCGGTAGGATAACATCAAACCGGCAGCCCTTTCCCCGGGTAAAAGCGAACTCGAGCCTGCCTCCCAGTGATGAGAGCTTCTGCACCACCAGGTTAAGACCCATTCCGGACCCTGAAGAATGCGACGCCGATCTGGACGTGGTAAATCCGGGTTCAAAAAGGAAGGCCGCCAAATCGCCGGTTGTCATGCCATCGGTTGCCCGCCGGCTAAATGTGGCGGAAGCGGCGATCGCCGCTTTAAGATCGTCCGCATTAAGCCCGCGCCCGTCATCCTGCACGCTGAACCGATAGAATTGCGAATCGTGACGGCTGCCCAGGCAAATCCTTCCCTTTACCGGCTTGCCGGATTCCTGCCGATCATTCGGCGGCTCGATGCCGTGGACAACGGCGTTGCGGATCATCTGCGTCAGGATATCGACCACGTCCTGGGAATAATCGGCCGGCATGCGTTCCAGGTCAAAGTCGCTGTAATGCAACGTGGCGTTGACGTTATGCGTGCGGCCCAGTTCTTCCACCAGCAAAGCGGCACCGGTCAAAAACGCCTGGGTTCGGGAAATTCGCTCGTCTGCAATGTTTTTAAACCAGGACAGAGGTTCAAGTAGCAGAGCGGTTTCGGCCAGCGCGTGTTCCATGCAGGCGATCAGTTCGTCAATTTCAGCCAGAATTTTCCGCGGTTCGTCATCATTGCCCTGCAGCCGCCTCAGCTTGTCCTCGAACTCATGTGTAATCCGAATATAAAGCGTCAAATCAAACAAGGAGGCGCTGCCCTTGATGCCATGCATGGTACGCAGCACCGAATCGATCATTGTCTGATAATCGCCGTTTGTCTTGGCGCAATTCAACTGCATCTTGATGGAATCGAGGCTTGTTCGGCTGCTGCCGATAAACTGGTGCAGGAGCTTTGGGCCCACATGGATCAACCCAAACAGCAAATCGGTTTGCTGCCCGGCGGTGGACTGGGTTTGGGTATTCTGTTGATTCAAGAAATTTTCCCGGCTAACCTATAAGCTTAACGGCAATTTCCACAGAGTTCTTAAGAATCCCCGCCTGAGAACCCCCTTGAGTAAATATTAGTGACTAAGTGGCCGGCGGACAATAACAACAACACGATGCGGCCACAAAAAAGCCCGGATGGAACCGGGCTTTATTAATAACAGTTTTTGTAGGATGTGCACCGCCCACCATTCCCCTCTTAACTTGTTTTTACGCAGGGCTTCGCCCAGCGCCTACGCGGCTTCCCGGCTTCTGGAGAGAATCTGACGCAACACGTACTGAAGAATCCCACCGTTGAGATAGTATTCCCACTCCTTGGGGGTATCGATCCGCACATCGACCTTGAAAGTTTTTTTACCGCCTTCGTCCGCGGTGGCGATAACCGTCAACTCTCTGGCGCCCTGCTCCAGGCCGTCAAAATCGTAGATTTCGCGGCCTGTCAATCCAAGGCTGTCGCTGTTGTCGCCCGGTTTGAACTGCAACGGCAGAACACCCATGCCGACAAGATTCGAGCGGTGAATACGCTCGAAACTTTCGGCAATCACGGCGCGTATACCGAGCAGCAGCGAGCCTTTTGCCGCCCAGTCACGCGAAGAACCCGTGCCGTACTCCTTACCGGCCAGAACAACCAGCGGTACTTTCCGCTTCGCGTACTCGACCGATGCATCATAGATTGTCATCACCTCATCATCCGGCTGCAGACGCGTCCAGCCGCCCTCGGTGCCGGGCGCCAATTGATTGCGCAGGCGCACATTGGCAAACGTGCCGCGCACCATGACTTCGTGATTGCCGCGTCGTGAGCCGTAGGAATTGAAATCGCTCTTCGCAACGCCATGTGACTGGAGATACTGTCCGGCTGGCGAATCCGCCTTGATGGAACCGGCGGGCGAGATATGGTCGGTGGTCACCGAATCACCAAGCTTCGCCAGGCAACGCGCGCCTTTTACAGGCTTGATGTCCTGTGGTTGCAGGCCGATGCCGTCAAAGTAAGGCGCTTTGCGAATATAAGTGGATTCGTCCTCCCATCGGTACGAAGCACCCTCGGAGCTGCCGATGGTATTCCAGCGGCTGTCACCGGCAAACACGTTCTCATAATTTTTCTTGAACATGTCGCGATTGACCGTGGCGGCAACGGCCCGGTTGACTTCGGCAGAGGTGGGCCAGATGTCTTTCAGGTAAACGTCGTTGCCGTTCGCATCCTTGGCCAGCGGCTCGTTGTAAGGGTCGAAATCGGTTCTGCCGGCAATAGCGTAGGCCACCACCAGCGGCGGCGACGCCAGGAAGTTCATACGAACGTCCGGGTGGATGCGGCCTTCGAAATTACGGTTGCCGGATAGGACCGAGGAAACGATCAGCTTGTTGTCGTGTATGCCCTGGCTGATTTCCTCCGGTAACGGTCCCGAATTGCCGATGCAGGTGGTGCAACCGTAACCCACGACGTTAAACCCGAGCTTTTCCAACGATTCCAGCAGGCCCGATTTTTTCAGATAATCGGTGACAACCAGCGAACCCGGCGCCAGCGAAGTCTTGACCCAGGGCTTCACTTTGAGGCCCTTTTCAACCGCTTTTTTGGCCAACAGCCCGGCGCCCATTATCACGCTGGGATTGGAGGTATTGGTGCAGCTGGTAATGGCGGCGATGACCACGGCGCCGTCCTTAAGCTCGAACGCCTGCCCTTTATAATTCACCTGCCCGCCGGCGGTTTTGCCGTCACCGCGTTCCGATTGCATGGCCTGCATCGCCTTGCCGATAGTCTTGCCGGCTTGCGTAAGGACAATCCGGTCCTGGGGACGCTTGGGTCCCGCCAGGCTCGGAACGACGGTACTCAAATCCAATTCCAGCACATCGCTGTACGCGGGATCCGCCGCGCCTTTCTCGCGCCACATCCCCTGCTCTTTCGCATAGGCTTCGACCAGGGCGATCTGCTCGTCCGGACGATTGGTCAGCCGCAAATAATTAAGCGTTTCACCGTCGATGGGGAATATGCCGCAGGTCGCGCCGTATTCCGGCGCCATGTTGCCGATGGTCGCGCGGTCGGCCAATGACAGGTGTTCCAAGCCGTCGCCGAAAAACTCCACGAACTTGCCCACCACACCCCGCTTGCGCAGCATCTCGGTCACGGTCAGCACCAGGTCGGTGGCGGTCGCGCCCTCGGCCAGTACACCATGCAGTTTGAAGCCGACAACCTGCGGGATCAACATGGTAACCGGCTGACCGAGCATGGCCGCCTCCGCTTCGATCCCGCCCACGCCCCAACCGAGCACGCCCAGTCCGTTGATCATGGTGGTATGCGAATCCGTGCCGACCAGCGTGTCGGGATAGGCCTGCAACACACCGTTGTTAACCTGGCCGAAAACCACCCGCGCCAGGTACTCGAGATTGACCTGGTGGACTATCCCGGTGTTCGGCGGCACCACGCGGAAATTCTCGAATGCCTTTTGCCCCCAACGCAGAAAACTGTAGCGCTCCTTGTTACGCTGATATTCAATGGCCGAATTGAGATCCAGCGACTGGGCGCTGCCGTAATGATCCACCTGTATGGAATGATCGATGACCAGTTCGGCCGGTGACAAAGGATTGATCTTGTTGGGATCGCCGCCCAGCGCCTTCATCGCATCGCGCATCGCCGCCAGATCCACCACCGCCGGCACGCCGGTAAAGTCCTGCATCACCACCCGGCTGGGCGTAAACGCGATTTCCTGGTGAGGTTCGGCTTTGGGATCCCAATCGATCAGCGCCTGGATATCATTGGCGGTGGTATTGACCCCGTCTTCGAATCGCAGCAGGTTCTCCAGCAGAATCTTGAGCGAGTACGGCAGGCGGGCGACTTTTCCTCCGAGGGCACCGAGATGAAAGATTTCGTACTGCTTACCGTTAACCTTGAGGTCGCGCCGACTGTTATAACTGTTCTTCATCCAATAAAACCTCTAGTCGCTGATTGCTGATTATCCAAGCACATGCCGTGCCCTGAAAAAGTGCGGATAAAGGCACTGCTCACATCGCCTGGCTGAATGGGTCCGGAAAAGCTTCCCCCTCGGTACGCGGCATATCACCAAAACATCAAGCAACGATAATGCCGGTAATTATGATTTCCGGAGGCGGCCGGAAAAGCGGCCGTTATTATAGCGCAAACCTATATCAGAAGTCAGAATCCAGAATCCAGAATCCAGAATCCAGAATCCAGAATCCAGAATCCAGAATCCAGAATCCAGAATCCAGAAGAGAAAGTTCCAAACAACTCGAATGCGTCGAGCTTTTATTCTGAATTCTGACTCCTGGATTCCGGATTCTGATTTAATTCCCGAATGCCGCCTTCAGTCAGCGCTTTCGGATCCAGCAACGACTTGAGTTTGGCTTCGTCCAATCCCGTGACCTCTTTCGCCACGTCCAGCACCGGACGTTTTTCCGCGTACGCGCGCTTGGCGATTGCGGCGCCCTGTTCATAACCGATTACGCGATTCAGGGCGGTTACCAGGATGGGATTGCGGGCCAGCGCTTCATTGAGCTTGTCGACATTGACCGCAAAGTCCCGAATTGCCTTGTCAGCCAGCAAGCAGGCGGAGCGGCTGAGCAGTTCAATACTCTGCAGAAGATTGTAGGCGATAACCGGCAGCATCACGTTCAACTGGAAATTCCCCGATTGCCCGGCGACAGTGATGGTCGTGTCGTTGCCCATTACCTGGGCGCAAACCATGGCGACGGCTTCCGGAATCACCGGGTTTACTTTGCCGGGCATGATGCTGCTGCCGGGTTGCAGAGCCGGCAATACAATTTCAGCCAGGCCGGCAAGCGGACCGCTGTTCATCCAGCGCAGATCGTTGCAGATTTTCATCAGGCTGACCGCCAGCGTTTTAAGCTGGCCGCTCATTTCAACCGCGGTATCCTGCGCGCTTAGGCCTTCGAAAAAGTTGCTTTTGCTTTTAAACGTTACCATGGTCATCACGGCCAGCCGTTCACTGACCAGCCGGCCGAAATCCACATGGGTATTGACACCCGTGCCGACGGCAGTGCCGCCGATCGTCAATTCCGACAACCGTTGCATACTGCCTGCGATGCGGGCGATACCGTAACGAATCTGAGTGGCCCAACCGTCCAGCTCCTGCGCGAGTGTCACCGGCATGGCATCCATCAAATGCGTCCTGCCGGTCTTCACGATGTCTTGCACGCTGTCGCGTTTGATCTCGATTACCGATGCCAGGTGTTCCAGAGCGGGCAGCAATTCTTCGGCGATTTCCAGGCAGGCGCTGATATGGATACACGTGGGAATGACATCGTTCGAACTCTGGCCCATGTTCACATGGTCGTTGGGATGTACCTGTCGCCCGCTGCTCCTGGAAGCCAGGGTGGCGATGACTTCATTGGCGTTCATATTGCTGCTGGTGCCTGACCCGGTCTGGAAAACATCGATCGGAAAATTCCCGTCGTGCCTGCCTTCAGCCACCTCAAAAGCCGCGGCTTCAATGGCCTGGGCAAGGTCCGCATCCAGCAGGCCGAGTTCCCGGTTGACCGCCGCGCAGGCGCACTTCACCAGCCCCAAAGCCCGGATAAAATTCCGCGGCATGCAAATGCCGCTGACGGGAAAGTTTTCCACCGCCCGTTGCGTCTGGGCTGCATATAACGCATCGGCGGGTACCCGCAGTTCACCCAGACTGTCTTTTTCGATTCGGAATGTTTTTTCACTCATTATGTCGCCTTTTCGTATACAGTCCCTTACGTCGTACCCCGTCCGCCTACGATAACCGAATGTGCCCCCGGACACCATGCCGATGATATAATCGACTCCTTAATCATGAACGCA
>DASVCP010000441.1:0-5551 GCA_036381555.1 Gammaproteobacteria bacterium | reverse complement strand
AAACCGCCAGCATCGCAATGGCAAAACAGATGCCGGCGGTTATGGAATTCCCGGTAGAAACAACGGCCACTCGCAAGCGGGAGGTCCGTTTGGTTTGCTAGAAGCCGACCAGTACACCCAAGGTTGTGAAAGTGGTGTCCAGATACCGGTCGCCGGAGTTCTTTTCGTAATCCAGGAAAATCTGAACGTTGCCGCCCATCATCAGCGCGGTTATACCGAAATTGACCAGCATGTAGCTGCTGTCGGCATCGTCGGTCGCGACGCTGAAAGGCGGGACGGTGTCAGGCGATGCCCGCAATCTGATATCGATTTGCTGGCCTTTGGCTTCGCTTTCACGCACAGAAGTAAGTTTCAGGCTGGGCGCCAGCGTACCCCAGCCGAATTCAGTGCTGTAACTCAAGCGCACGCCCAGAGAACGGGTTTTGGATTCCGTTTGCAGTGCCGGGTAACGCAGCTCGAGTCCGGTTACCGAGGCGGGATCGTCGTTACGCCGGCCTTCTTCCTCATAGCCGTCGGTTTCGGTATCGACGGAATCCAGGCCGATAAATGCACCGACCACCCAGGCGCCGAAGTAGTGATCGTAGTTGAGAGATAGCCCTTCAAGGTCCTGTTCGCTCCTGGTGGAGCCGGTGGCCACGCCCGAGATGGTGTTGGGTTCGCCCGTGCCGGTGTTGATGCTGGAAATTTCGATATTGCGCACGATGTCCATGTCTGTATCCATGCTGCCGCTGTAGATATCCAGTGACAGATTGTCGGTAATGGCCCAGGTGCCGTAAATGATTTCCGAGTCGCCGTCGGATTGCAGCCTGCTGCCGCCGCCGGCCACCACGACGTCATTATCGATGGAACCGACGGTGACGCCCAGAATGAAGTTGGAAAAGCGATAGTCGAGCCCGAAAGCCGAACCGTTCTGGTCGGAGGCGAAGCCGTTTTCCAGCTCGCTTTCGGTTCGCTCGGTGTCGCCGGACATATCGGTGGCGAAAAATCCGAAACCACCGTTGAAGAGTCCAAAATCATCGCCGTCACCCGCACTGATTGTGCCGGCCCCCTGGTTTCCGACGCGGATCTGTTCAAAGCGATTTTTGACAGTAGTACTGCCGGTGGTCGCCGGCGGCGTATCAATGATTATAATGTTGTCCCGTCCCGTGGGATTGCTTCCAAAAGCGGATCCTGCGAACAGTTCGACACAAAGACGGAAGTTCTCGAAGACCGAGGTGAATTCCTGGTTGGTTTCGCATTGAACCCGGATATATTCCCGAAAGTTATCATCCGGTTTCTGTGCCCACGCCGGCAAGACCAACGTGGTAATAATGAAGGATCCCGACAACAGGAAGAGTCTGTGTGACTGGCGCATTATTAATCCCCTTATTTATTTAATCGCAACCCGTGAATCATTTTTACGCAGGGCGCCGCCCAGCGCGCTCATATTACCCCTTTGCCGCAGATGTGTACATTGAACCATTGGAGCTTTTCAGCTTTACCGGGACAGGCCGATCTGCAAGAATATCTACGTATATCGACAGCCTCGGTTGCGGATTTTTTGATTAGGTAATTGTACTTATAAAGTCAATTCGGTTCCGGTAACCGCGTTAATTTCACACATCTTTTTAAAAGCAGCTGAGGTAGAGTTGACGCTGGAACCGAATGAACCCCCCCAAGGGAGTTGGGAGGACAGTTCTTTGGATTGATTCCTAAACATGGTCTCGGGCATATATATGTAGAAAGAGTCCAGTCTGGAATGATTCCAAAAAATCATCTTAATTTATATTTGGTGCGCTCATCGTATCGCGGCGGATTGCAGGGATGCCGCCCGGACCGGAAAGCGCATCACACAGCGACTGTAAAGAGGGCATAACTATGTTCAAAATAAAAAAACTGATTTTGCCGGCATTGGTGGCAATAATCGTTTTCAATACGGGGATGGTATTTGCTGGAGACTGGTTTTCAAAAATCAAGGACCACTTTATGGTCTACGAGGACAGCAAATATGGCGAGGATAAGGAAGACAACGATAAACGCGATCGCCACAAAGATAACCATAAAGATAACCACAAAGAAAACCACAAAGAAAACCACAAAGACAAACACAAAGACAAGCGGCCGGACAAGCTTGTCGCGAAACTGCTGCAACCGCGTTCCCTGCCCTACGCATTGCAGGCCAAATCCGGCGAGGCTGATGTTTTCTTCAGTGTCCGGTTACAGAGTGATGAAGACGCCAAATATGTCGTCTTGCGGGAAAGAGGCAACGATTGCGAACATAAACAAAGCTATAGCAACGGCCATTACCGTCATGACTACGACAAGCACGGCCATGACAAGGACGGGGGTGCCTGTAACGTTCATATACTCAACGACAAAGGCAGAGACGGCGACAAGGTTGCCGATGATCATATATATGGCGCAACGATAAGCATCGATACCCGGTGGTTGCGCAGTGACGATTGCCTGGTGTATGAGGCCGTTTCGCAAGTCGGCAAACACAAGCTCAAGTCACCGGCGTACGCTTTATGCGTCAGTGCTTTCCCGACAGGCGTGGCCGGGTCGGATACCCGCCCGGAGAACCTGATTGAATTCACCGACAGCAGCCCCGCGGTCGCCGACGAGCTGCTGGTGAGGTTTGACGGGAACACTACCGACAGGCAGATTCGTGCCATTGTCAATGATGTGGGCGCCGCGGTCGTCGGCAGTATTCTGCCTCGCAACCTCTATCAAATCCGTTTTCCGCAGTCATTGCCGCTGGAACTGCTGGCGGACCATATTGAAACCCTGCGCAACAATCCCAGAGTGGAGAGCGCATATCTTAATCGCGTTGGTGGTGTTGCGGCGGTGCCCAATGACCCCCAGTTTCCCAATCAGCATGGCCTGCAATGGATCAACGCCCACGAAGCCTGGGATCTGGGGGCCACCGGCAGCGGTGTTACGGTAACGTTGCTGGATACCGGCATTGCCACGCATGCCGATCTGCCCATTGCCGGCGCCGACCCACTCAATCACGGTACAGCCGTCGCCGGTGTGATCGCAGCCAACACCGATAACGCCGCAGGCGTGGCGGGAGTGGCTTATGACAGTGGGTTGGAATCCTTCATCGTCAGTGCGGATGCGAGTGTGACGATTACCGAGCTGATTGACGGTTTTCAGAGCGTCGCCGCCTCGGGTACGGGCGAGATCGTGACGGTGGCCGCCTGGATCACCCTGGCGCCGCCCGGCAGCGACTTCCCCGGTTTCGATGATCAGTGGGATTTGTGCGCCGCGGTCAATGACGTAGTGCTGAACGGATCGACACCGGTTGCCGTGGTCGTGGCCGCCGCCGGTAACGGTCCGGCCGGCAGCGTTGCCCTCAACGACGGCAGCGACGGTTGGCATTATCCTTCCCGATGCAATGACAGCACCGCTGCCGCCAACAGCCAGTTGACAAACAAAAGTCTGTTTATTCCGGTTATGGCCAGCTATTCCTGCAACGGCGGCTGCACACCGGACACCCGCCATCTGGACAGCAATTACGGCGCCTGGATCGACGTCGCCGCGCCCGGCTACGATATCTGGACCACCAATAACGCGGGTGGGTACGGCTCCTTTACCGGTACGTCGATGGCGATGGCGATGGTGGCGGGTTCCGCCGCCCAATTGCGTTCCTGCGGGGTACCGCTGAACCAGATCCAGTCGCGCCTCCAAAGCAGCGCACCGGCCAGCGTGAGTACTCCGAGCGGCAACAAACCGCGGATAGACGCGCGCCAAGCCGTGGTGGCAAGCAACACCGCACCGACCAACATCAGCATCAGCAATACCAGCGTCGACGAAAACATCAACACTACGGGCGGCTATCCGGTGGGGACGCTGACCGTTGTGGATGCAAACAGTTGCGACTCGTTTACCTATAACATCCAGGGCGGCGCCGATGCGGCGCGTTTCAGTATCGGCGGCTCCGGCATGAACGAACTGATTCTCACGCATGGCGTGTTGAATTTTGAGGCGAAGTCGAGTTACGCGGTCACAGTAAGGGTTACCGACTCGGGCGGCCTGATGTTTAACCGGGCGTTCACTATCAGCGTTAACGATCTGAATGAAACACCTAACGTCAACAACCAGGTGTTCAGCATCAACGAAAATTCCGCCAACGGTTCGGCGGTGGGTACAGTAGCCGCCACCGATCCGGACGGCGATACGCTGACCTACAGCATCATCGGCGGCAACACCGGCGGTGCGTTCGCGATCAACGCCGCCAGCGGTCAGATTACGGTCGCCAGCAGCGCTGCCTTGAATCATGAAGCCACGGCGTCGTTCGCGCTCACTGTGAGGGTTTCCGACGGGGTGTTGAACGACACCGCTACAACCACCGTCAACGTCAACGACGTGAACGAAGCGCCCAACGTCAACAACCAGACCTTTGCGATTAATGAAAACCGCCCCAACGGTTTTGTGGTGGGGACGGTGGCCGGCACCGATCCCGACGGCGACACGCTGAGTTACAGTATCACGGCCGGCAACACCGGCGGCGCGTTCGCGATCAACGCGGGCAGCGGGCAGATTACAGTCGCCAACAGCGCGGCGGTGAACCATGAAGTCAATCCGTCGTTCGCACTCACCGTTGCAGTCACGGACGGAGTGCTGAACGATACAGCCGCGGTGACGGTCAACGTCAGCGACCTTAACGAGGTGCCTAACGTCAATAACCAGACGTTCAGCATCAATGAAAACGCCGCCAACGGTTCCGCCGTGGGTACGGTCTCCGGCACCGATCCGGACGGTGACACATTGAGTTACAGCATCAGCGCCGGCAACACCGGCGGCGCGTTCGCGATCAACGCGACCAGCGGTCAGATCACCGTGGCCAACAGCGCGGCGTTGAATCATGAAACCACGCCGTCGTTCGCGCTGACCGTAACGGCTTCGGACGGCACGCTAACCGACACTGCAACAGTGACCGTCAATGTCAACGACGTCAACGAAACGCCCAACGTCAACAACCAGACGTTCAGTATCAATGAAAATGCCGCAAACGGCTCGGTTGTGGGTACGGTGGCCGGCACGGATCCCGACGGCGATACGCTGGCTTACAGCATCACCGCCGGCAACACCGGCGGCGCGTTCGCGATCAACGCCTCCAGCGGCCAGATCACGGTCGCCAACAGCGCGGCGCTGAACCACGAGGCTACACCGTCGTTCTCGCTGACCGTGTCGGTCTCGGACGGCGTGCTGAACGATACCGCCACGGTGACGGTCAACGTCAATGACGTCAACGAAACACCCAACATTAACAACCAGACGTTCAGCATCAACGAAAACGCCGCCAACGGCTCGGCTGTAGGCACGATCCCCGCCACCGATCCCGACGGGGATACGTTGGCTTACAGCATCACCGCGGGCAACACCGGCGGTGCGTTCGCAATCAACGCCAGCGGCCAGATCACGGTGGCCAACAGTGGGGCGGTGAACCATGAAGTTACCCCCTCGTTCGCGCTGACCGTAACGGTTTCCGACGGTGTGCTCACCGACAATGCAGCCGTCACTGTCAACGTTAACGATGTCAATGAAACACCCAACGTCAACAACC
>DASVCP010000440.1:0-5763 GCA_036381555.1 Gammaproteobacteria bacterium | reverse complement strand
TTCATGAGACCAAGGATGGCCGGCGCATGCTGGTCATCCACGGCGACGAATACGACGTGGTTGTTCGTTACCACAGATGGATTGCCCTGCTCGGTGACGTCGCCTACCGACTGCTGCTGACACTCAACCGCTGGTACAATCATGTGCGGCATAAACTGGGTTATGGCTACTGGTCGCTGTCATCGCATATTAAGCAGCGCGTCAAACAAGCCGTGAGTTTTATCGGCGAGTACGAGCAGGCGCTTGCCGATGAATGCAAACGCCACAAACTTGACGGCGTTGTCTGTGGCCATATCCATCACGCCGAGATCCGGGATATAAAAGGTATCGAATATCACAACTGCGGCGACTGGGTCGAATCCTGCACCGCTCTGGTGGAAACCTACTCAGGCAGAATCGAGCTTGTTCATTGGATAGAAGCCTCCCGGCACTCGCGGGTTGAAACCGCGCTTGCCTCATAACCTTCCATGAAACTGTTAATTATCAGCGACGCCTGGGAGCCGCAAACCAACGGCGTGGTAACCACTTACAAGAACATGCACCGCGAACTGAACGAGTTGGGCCTTGAAGTTGAAATAATCCATCCGGGCCTGTTCCACAGCATCCCCTGTCCGGGATATGCCGAAATAAGGTTGTCCATGAACACATGGCGCATGGGCGCCATGATCGAAAGAAGCGACGCCGATTTTATTCATCTTGCAGTGGAAGGTCCGCTGGGACTGGCCGCCAAACGTTACCTGGACAAACGCGATTTGCGTTACACCTCTTCATTTCACACGCGCTTTCCCGAATATGTCACCGAGCGGTTTCCTTTTATCCCGCTGGATCCGGGGTACAAGTTCATGCGTTGGTTTCATGCTAAAAGCTCGAACATCCTGGTCACCACGCCGTCAATGAAACAGAATCTTGAAAAATACGGATTCGACAGAATGACGATCTGGGGGCGCGGCGTCGATACGGAAATTTTCAAACCCAACGGTAAAACCAGCCTGAATCCCGAGTATCCGACTTTTTTATACGCAGGCAGGGTCGCCGCGGAAAAAAACATCGAGGCCTTTCTACGTCTCGACCTGCCGGGCCGCAAAGTGGTTGTCGGCGACGGCCCGTCCAGGCTTGCGCTGGAAAGAAAATATCCCGCTGCCCAATTTCTTGGTTATAAATTCGGCGCCGACCTCGCCGAACAGTACGCCAATGCCGATGTGTTCGTGTTCCCATCGAAAACCGATACCTTCGGCCTCGTCATGCTGGAAGCCATGGCTTGCGGCACCCCCGTCGCAGCTTTCCCGGTTCCCGGCCCCATCGATGTCATCACTTCCGGCGTCACCGGCATTTTAAGCGAAGATTTGCAATCCGCCGCGCTCGAAGCGCTGAAACTCAAGCACGAAGACTGCCGCGAGCATGCGCTCACCCGCAGCTGGCGCGCCTGTGCACAAATTATGCTGAAAAACCTGGTGCCGGCAAAATCAAAAGCCCATTCAAAAATAGCCACGGAACCCACGGAAAAGCACGGAACTAACTGTTAAAGTTTTAAAACCCAATATTCCTTTCGCTTTTGAACGTATCAGTTCATCAAAATCAATTGGCCTTTTATTTAGCTTTCCGTGTTTTCCGTGGGTTCCGTGGCTGATTTTGTTTTTTGTTCTTTAAAATAAAAAAGCGGGCGCATGCGCCCGCCTGAAAACTCCAGCAGGAGTAGGGGGTTAAAAACCGTGTACAAACTGGGTGCCGATGACGTCCCGCGATTGGTCGGACCCCAAATCGTCGCCGCCCTCCCGGCTGAAGTAGTAGAACCCCAACTTGGAATTCTTGCTCAAACCAATGTCGTAGCCAACCGCCATCAACTCGGCGTCCGTGTCGGGCATGCCTTCATAATTGTCGGCGGAACCGAACTGTGCCTTGAGCTTGTTGTTGCCGATTTTATAATATGCGCTCGCAATCATGACTTCTTCATCCTCGCCCATGCCGAAGTCGCTGGTCTGCCATAACCCGCCGACTCCGAAATCGCCGAACTTCCACATGCCCGCCAGACGGCTGGCGTCGGTGTCGTCACCCTCAACATCGGAATCCATGGCCATGGCCACATAAAGGCTTTCATTTTCATAATTGACGGAAAACGAAGTGCCGTCGGACAATCCGTTGTTCTCTCCGGCCGGATCCTCGCCGGGTATGGCCATAAGCGTAACGGTCACTCCGCCCGCGATTTCCGGCGATGTGTACTGGTAGATGTTGCTTTCCCGGTTTTCGGCTCCTCCCATAATCACCTTGATGTCGGCATCCATGTCGTTGAACTGGTCTATCTTACCTTGCGCCGTTTTGAGGGGGGTATCATGCCGGCCGATAATAAACTGGCCAAAACCGCCTTGCAGTCCAATGAACTGGTTACGGGCCTTGATGTGGTCATCCGATGAGTTGGCGTTGTCCGTAACGTCGACCTCCCATTCCAGCTTGTAAATAATGTTCAATCCTTCATAGTCGGTGTCCGCCTTGCCTTTCACACCGAAGCGCGAGGCGTGGTTTTTCACTTCCCAGAAATCGTCGGGTTCTGATTCGTCATCGACGTTCTGTAACCCAAGGTCCAGTTTCCCGTAAACCTCGGGTTCGGCAAGCAGGGCGGCCGGAAATACCGCCAGGATAACCAAGTTGCTAAGCGCCAAAATTCGAATGTAGCGGTTCATGTTTGACATCCACCTGTTATTAGATCTTAAAAAAGATGACATCTGCCTGTTACTGAATCTTCAAAAAACTGTAGAACGGGCGCATTCTCACAGGGGATTGTTACAAACAGGTTACAAAAGCGTAACAGCCCGGTGACGCACGCATGACATTATCGTTATGAGCTCCGGGCGGGTTTTTAATGCTTGCGGGCAAGCGTCAGGCCGTCGCCGACGGGCAGCAGGCTTAAGCTTATACGGTCATCCTGGTAAAGGGTTTCGTTGAATTGCCTGATGGCCCGTGTCGACGCCGAGGTTTCGTCGGTCTCCGCCACACTTCCGCCCCATAATGTATTGTCGGCCAGCAACAATCCGCCGGGGCGAAGCAACGACAGACCGAGCTCATAATAGACAAGATAGCTTTCCTTGTCGGCGTCCATGAAAACCATATCAAAGCCGCCCGTCTCACCGTTGTTCAGCAACTCCTGTAGTGTGTCTTCGGCGGGCGCCAGACGCAGGTCGATACGATCCTCGATCCCCGCTTCCTGCCAATAGCGCCGGGCGATATCGGTCCATTCCTTACTGACATCGCAGCATATCAACCGCCCGTCGTCCGGCATCGCCATTGCCATACACAGCGAACTGTAGCCGGTGAAGGTGCCGACCTCTATGATATCCCGCGCTTGCAACAGTTCGACCAGCAGCCCCATGAACTGTCCCTGTTCCGGCGAGATTTGCATGTTCGCCATTTCCAGCCCAGCGGTTTCCTCACGCAACCGGCGCAACAACCTCGGTTCCCGCAGGGAAACCGAGAGTAGATATTCATACAACTTCGAGGTCAGATTGAGCGTTTTCCGCGACATTGGAGTTCAGCTTGATAAAGTTTCAATAGCATAGCATTCCTGACGCAAATATAAGATGATGATTCCCATGTTCAAAATTATTCAGCTTACCGACTGCCATCTGTTCGCTGACCGGCGATTGCGTCTGCGCGGATGCGATACTTATTCCAGACTGCAGAAAGTCTTGGAACATGTACGGCGACATCATGCCGATGTTCGACTGCTGCTGCTCACCGGCGATCTGAGCGAAGACGGCAGCGAGGAAAGTTATCAGCATTTGCAGCGGCTTATCGGTGACACGGAAATCCCCGCAGCCGCCCTGCCCGGAAATCACGATGATCCTGCCCTTATGCGCACCTTGTTCGACCCAGATGTGATTACCTGTCCCCGGTATCTTGAACTGAATAGCTGGCAGATCATCTTGCTCGACAGCACCGTACCCGGAAAGATCGAGGGTTTATTATCCCATCACGAGCTGGAATGGTTGAGACAAAAGCTGTGCGAATCACGGAAATTTACCCTGATCGCCTTGCATCATCCCCCAATCGAGGTCGGCAGTCCATGGATGGATCGGGTCGGGTTGAAAAACCCCGAAGTACTGCTGTCCATTTTAACTGCGTCGCCCCACGTCAAAGCTGTCGTATCCGGCCATGCTCATCAGGTCGATTTTGCCGAATTTGAAGGCCTGACCTGTCATGTTACGCCGTCCACCTGCCTTCAGTTCAAACCCGGGGCTGTAAGCTTCGCGGTCGATGTTCTGCCGCCCGCCTATCGCGTGCTTAACCTGCTTTCCGGGGGCACCCTGACCACCCATGTGGAGTTCGTATCGGGCTAGCGGCGGTTTTTTTTGATATTAATAACATTTTATTTAATTTAGGTATAGAATGAGATTCCATGACCGATGAATTCGAAGAAATTCTCAGCCTGGATGACAGTGAAATCGACCTGGCGGAAGGGGCTCTCATCATCGCCAAAGACGAATATCCCGAGCTGGATATCCACCACTATCTCGAACGTATAGATCATTTCGCCATCGAGGTTGCCGCCAGGCTGGGCGACGACAATGAAGCGGAAAGCATCATCTCCACGCTGAATGATTACCTTTTTAAGGAGCAGGGGTTCCGTGGCAACATGGAAAACTACTATGACCCGCGCAACAGCCTGCTCAATGATGTTATCGACAGTCGACGCGGGGTTCCCATATCGTTAAGCATCATCTATCTGGAAACAGGCAAGCGTTTGGGGCTGGATCTGGAAGGGGTATCGTTTCCCGGCCATTTTCTGGTCCGCTTCAATGTGAGCAGTGGCACAGTGATTCTGGACCCGTTCTTCGGCGGCATTTCTCTTAGCGAGGACGAATTGGAATTCCGCCTGTCGCGTTTTCATGAGTTTGACTGGGAAAATTCGCTGGAAGACCTGCTGGAGCCGGCCAGCAACAAGTCTATTCTGGAGAGAATGCTGCGTAATCTCCGCGGCATCTACATGGAAAGCGCCTCTCATGACAAAGCCTTGCAGAAATCAAACAGAATATTATCCCTAACTCCCGACAATCCCAACGAATATCTTTTGCGGGGTTCGATCTATCATGCAATGGAATGCCACCAGCTCGCACTGGCGGATTACCAGCGGTTTATCCGGCTCAATCCCGAAGATGATGACGCGGAACGCATACGCGGCAAGATAATCGAATTGCAGGGCACTGTCCGGTATTTACACTAGACCGCTTCCAACGGTAATGGTTTTACGGAACAAGCCATATGCACCTTTTCACGCTTTGGAAATCGAGTACACCCAGCCGTTAAACAGCGATCATTTCAAAATCGGATTTTGTAGCGCCGCATTCAGGGCAGCACCAATTCTCCGGAATATCCTCCCACCGGGTTCCGGGCGGAATTCCTTCTTCCGGCAACCCCAATTCTTCGTCATATATAAAACCACATACCACACACATATAACGTTTCATCAAATATATCTCATTTTTGGTTGTATAATGCTTTCCTTGTTGGAGGCGCTATTGTCCACAATACTGCATTGGAAGAAAACCATTCGACGTTAAAATGCCAACCCTTTAATAAGGCAGCCTGTAATCAATGGAAAACAGCAATACTTTGCCAATTGTCATGACCATCGCCGGTAACGACCCTACGGGTGGTGCGGGTATTGCCGCGGATATTGAGGCCGTTATCAGCCAGGGGTGCCATGCTTTGCCGGTGGTAACCTGCATTACGGTGCAGGACACCTGCGATGTAAGCAGCCTCAATCCCATCGAG
>DASVCP010000439.1:0-2057 GCA_036381555.1 Gammaproteobacteria bacterium | reverse complement strand
GCCGCGCTCGCTCGCGCCGGGCTCCGTCGACTTTTCACTTGCCAGTTTGGCGAAATCGGCGCCTTTTTTCAGGGCTTCTATGTTTTTGATCGCCTCTTCCTGTGTTTTGGAAAGAATATGCCGGGCTTTGTATTCCTTGTCGGGGATTTCTCCCATCCGGGCGTCATATTCCTTCTGCAGGTCGGCATCGGTAATGGGCTGGCTTTCCATCATTTTTTGCACGTAAGCCGAAACAAGCGCATTGGTCGCCTGCCGGTTGATTTCTTCCGCGACCTTGGGATCCTGGTGAACGCCGGACTCAACAGCCTGCTGCCGCAGCAGTTCCATGCCAATGAGATCGTCCAGGCTTTCTTTAACCCTCGGCACCTGGCGATTCATATGGCGGAGCTGAATCATTGCGTCGAGTTCGGCCTGGGTGAGAGGGACGCCGTTCACGGTGGCGACGGTGTCGCTGTTGATTGGCATGGGCTTGCCGACCGGCGTTTGCTGCTGATTGCAGGCGCCGAGCGCCAGGGCAAGAACGATGGATAAGGATATGCTTGGTTTAGTAAACATCGGTTTTTCCTTCTGTTAATAAGAGCGGGTACGGTATTCCTCTGGGGTCAGTGATTTAATACTCAGTGCATGAATTTCGGTTTGCATTTCCCGGTTAAGCGCGTGATATATCATCCGGTGTCTTTCTATCGGATTTTTACCTGCAAATGCTTTGGAGACGATCAGCACGGCAAAATGGCCGCGCCCGCTTTTCGCGCCTTCATGGCCGGCATGTAACGCGCTTTGATCCTCGATTGCAAGGTGCTCCGGCTGTAATTCGGTTTGCAGGCGTTCGCGGATCCGTTCGACACGGGAAATCATCAAAATATCCTTTTAAAAGGCTTAACAGTGACTTCCGCGTAAGCGCCGGACTCAAGGTATGGGTCCGCATCGGCCCAGGCCTGCGCGTCCTCCAGCGAACTGAACTCGGCGACCACGAGGCTGCCGGTAAAACCGGCGGGCCCGGGGTCTTCGCCGTCGATGGCCGGATGCGGTCCGGCCAATATCAGCCGGCCCGTTTCCCGTAACAACCGCAACCGTGCCAGATGCGCGGGACGGACCTGTAAGCGCTTTTCCAGGCTGTTTTCGACGTCTTTGCAGATAATGGCGTAGAGCATATTGTTTTCTTGGTGGTTATTCGCTTTTGCCGTCATTGATGATTTCTTCAAACGACAAACCGGTCAACTTATGGATACCGCGAAAAAGATAGAACAGTGTAAAGGCCATCACCACCATGGCGGGTACCACGATCACCGGGTAACTCAGCGCGGTCATTTTGCCGAGCTCTTCATTGTATGCAACCGTGCCGGGCGGACTGACCAGTACAATTTTGGCGAGCACGTAATTTAGCACCGACGAGACGAAAAACGACGTTGCGACCAGATACGAGGCGATGCGCAGGATATTATCCATTGCGGCTTCCATTTTACGCACACGCAAAGCAGAGACTACCTTGTCGATTTTCAATACCTTGTCATTGTAGAGAAACACCTTCACCAGCGGGTAGGGGGTCTTGACGGAAATGAGTGTCGCCAGCCCGATCAGGCCGGGGATCGCCGCTTCTTTAATTGCGATGTAACGCGGATCCAGTTGCATCAGACTGATGCCGCCGGTCAACAAAATACTGATCAGGCCCAGTGCCGAAAATACGTTAACGCGCCGGGTGGAAATGAAATCCCGCAATCCATAACCGAGCGGAAACGCCAATGCCACCACCAGCGCCAGCCGGGTGCCCAGATACTCGTCGCCGCTGAGTTTGGTCAGAATCAGCGTCGGAATCACGATATTCAACAACAGGTTGAGCAGCAGGCTTTCTTTTTTTGCCGGTTGCCGGGTTTCAATGTCTGATTGGGATGACATGACAGGTCTGCTTTTTAATATAGTGTCGGAATCGTGAATCACTGTCGCTGGTGAAATGGCGCTTGTTTTTGCCCGGTAAGCTATTGCAAGCGTTCCGCTTCTTAAGGGGTAACTCGCGGGCCGCCCCCGCTTTAAGACCGCCTATAATAACCGATTTGGTCGAA
>DASVCP010000438.1:0-3193 GCA_036381555.1 Gammaproteobacteria bacterium | reverse complement strand
ATTCAGCGCCAAACTGGTCTGGGAGCAGGTCTATGGTCCCTTGCCCGGCTCCGAGCGCGCCGCCGGCGGCAACGTCGTGGTCAATGCGCATTTGTACGGCGCTCTCGGCGGTTTATTGGGTTACGCTTTCCTGATCGCGATTCGGCATTTTGTGCTCCGCATGCGAAGCACGCGGTAGCGTCAGGCTGATGAGTATGAGTGTTATTTGACCAGTTGGTTCAAATCAAAGATCGGCAGCAGAATGGCCAGTACGATCACCAGCACCACCAGCCCCATTGCTAGAATCATGAAGTGCTCGAATAGATTTACCACGGTGGTGATCGTCATGGTGGTTTCACGCTCCTGGTAGTGAGCGGCCCTTTCCAGCATTTCTTCAAGTTTGCCGCTGGATTCGCCGCTGGCGATCAGGTGGATGGTCATGGGCGGAAACAGGCCGGAGCGTTCCAGGGCGCCGCTGATGCTGGCGCCTTCACGCACCCGCGAGGTGGCGGTTTGCACAGCCTCGCTCATCGGCAGATTGCGAATAACTTCGGCGGCGATGCGCAAGGCTTCCAGGATCGGCACGCCGCTGGCGGCAAGTATGCTCAGGGTGCGCGCGAAGCGCGCGGTGTTGAGGCCGCTGGTGAGACTGCCGATGACCGGGAGTTTCAGTAGAAAATGATGGTAGCTCCGGCGAAACTGAGGTTGGCGCAGCAGCCGGGTGAAGCCGAATACCGCGCCAGCGACCGCGATCAGGATAAGCAATCCGTAGGATTTCACCGCTTCGCTGACGGCAATCAGCGCGCGGGTCAGAAAGGGCAGTTGCTGGCCCATGTTGTCGAACACCTGCACCACCTGCGGCACGACATAGGTGAGCAGGCCGGTGATAATCAGCAATGACACGAACGTGAGGATAATCGGATACGTCAGGGCCATGCCGACTTTCTGGTTCATCTCCTGCCGGGCTTCGGTGTAATCGGCCAACCGGTCGAGGATCAGGTCGAGATGGCCGGATTGTTCGCCGGCGGCGATGGTGGCGCGATAAAGGTCCGGAAATACCCGCGGATGTTCTTTCAGCGCGGCCGCGAGCGAATGACCTTCCAGCACTTTTGAGCGCACGTCCAGTATCACGCCCTTGACGTGGTTTTTGGTGGTCTGCCGGGCGACGGTCGCCAGCGCTTCTTCCAGCGGTGAACCGGAACGGGTCAGAGTGGAAAGCTGGCGGGTGAGAAGCGCCAGGTCCTTGCTGCTGACGCCCGGGCGGAACAGCGAGAATTTTTTGCCGGCCTTGATGCTGGCCTTCTTGGTTTCAATGACCGAAACCGGCGTGAGATTCCGCTCGCGCAACAGTTGCCGCACGGCGCGGGCATTGTCGCCTTCGACCACGCCGTGTTCTTCGCGGCCTTTGAGCGTGAGAGCGGTGTATTCGAATGCGGGCATTATTTTTTAAGTATTTGAGTATTCAAGTATAAAAGTATTAAGGAACCTATTCCCACGACGAAGTGACAACACTTAAATACTCTATATACTTCAATACTGTTTTATCAATCTTCTTTCGTCACCCGCAGCACCTCTTCCAGCGAAGTTTTGCCTTCCAGGACTTTGGAAACACCGTCCTGGCGGATACTGGCGGTGGTCTTGCGGGCCTCCCGTTCCAACTGGTATTCGCCGGAGCCGTCGTGAATCATTTCCTGCAGGGTCCGGTCGACGATGACCAGCTCATGTATGCCTGAACGGCCAAGGTAGCCGGAATAACCGCAGACGGAGCAGCCGCGCGGCCGGTAAATGGTGACGTCATCGGACGGTGCAATATCCATGATACGGCAATCGGTTTCGTTCGGCGTGTACGGTTCCTTGCAATGGGGACACAACAGCCGGACCAGGCGTTGCGCCAGCACGCCGAGCAGGGTCGACGACAGCAGGAACGGTTCGACACCCATGTCGCGCAGACGCGTGACGGCGCCGACGGCGGTGTTGGTATGCAGGGTGGAGAACACCAAGTGACCGGTGAGACTGGCCTGCACGGCGATTTCCGCGGTTTCCAGGTCGCGAATTTCCCCGACCATCACCACGTCAGGGTCCTGACGGAGTATGGCGCGCAGGCCGCGGGCGAAGCTCATGTCCACCTTGGTGTTGACCTGCGTCTGGCCGATGCCGTCCAGATAGTATTCGATGGGGTCTTCGACCGTCAGGATGTTACGGCTGAGGTCGTTCAGCTGCATGATCGCCGCATACAGGGTTGTGGTTTTACCGGAACCGGTCGGTCCAGTGACCAGGAAGATGCCGTGCGGTTTTTGAATAACGGCTTTGGTCTGTTCCAGGGTTTTCGGCGTCATGCCGAGGTGGCTCAGATCCAGCCGGCCCGCCTGCTTGTCCAGCAGTCGCAGCACCACCCGTTCGCCGTTGCCGGAGGGCAGGGTGGAGACGCGCACGTCCACCGGCCGGCCGCCGACCTTGATCGAGATGCGGCCGTCCTGCGGCAGGCGTTTTTCGGCGATATCCAGCCGCGCCATGACCTTAATGCGGGAGACGATCAGTGGCGCCAGGGCGCGGGGTGGTTCGAGGATTTCCTTGAGCACGCCGTCCACACGCATGCGCACCAGCAGGCGCGACTCGAACGGCTCAATATGAATATCCGAGGCGTTTTCCTTGATGGCCTGGGAAAGCAGGGCGTTCAGCAGCCGGATGATCGGTGCGTCGTCTTCGGCTTCCAGCAGATCTTCGGGTTCGGGCAGCGATTCGGCCACCTGGTAAAGGTCCATATCCTCACCCATGTCGTCGACCATGGCCTGCGCGCCAGCGGCGCTGCGGTCATAGTGTCTGGCGAGCTGGCTGTCGAAATCGTCACCGGCGGGCACCGGTTTGATCGGCCGGCCCAGATAACGGCGTAATTCGATCAGGGTGGCAGGTTGAATGCCTGGCTTGTACAGCAGCACCACGGCGCCATCGTCCTGCTGTTCGCTGATGAACACCCCATGACGCTTGGCAAAACCGTACGACAACGGCGGCAGGCCGGATGACGCCTCGCCCGTTTCCGGCATTTCCGGGAATTCGCCGGGCGGCGTGGGGATGTCAAGCACGGTACTCATCGTCAATCATTTTCACTCGTGTCCGGGTCTTGGGCATCGATAGCCGGCAGAGGTTCCGGTTTTTTCCGCAACGGCGTGAAAAGCACCTCGATTTCCGGCAACTCGGCCGCCGGATCGCTGATCAA
>DASVCP010000437.1:0-2452 GCA_036381555.1 Gammaproteobacteria bacterium | reverse complement strand
TTTCAACATAAACATCGCACTTTTCTCAAAGCATTAAGGTTTGGTTTTTCACACAGTTATTATTTGGTTTTTCCTCCGTGTCTCCGTGGTAGTCATTTTGTTTTAGCGTTACAATACGCAGCCGTTTTTGGCCAGACACATTAGCGAGGATAACCATGAAAACCCCTGTACGCGTCGCCATTACCGGTGCGGCCGGTCAGATCAGCTATTCCCTGATTTTTCGTATCGCCGCCGGCGATATGTTGGGCCCGGATCAACCGGTGATATTGCAGTTGCTGGAAATTCCGCCGGCGATGAATGCCTTGCAGGGCGTGGTTATGGAGTTGAAGGATTGTGCGTTTCCCCTGGTTCATGGCATCGTGGCGACCGACGATCCCAATGTCGCCTTCAAGGATACCGATTATGCACTATTGGTGGGCGCCAAGCCCCGGGGGCCGGGTATGGAACGCTCGGATCTGTTGAAGGGCAACGCCGCGATTTTCTCGGTGCAGGGGGAGGCGCTGAACCGGAACGCCAGCCGTAACGTCAAGGTACTCGTGGTGGGCAACCCGGCCAATACCAATGCTTTGATCGCCCTGGAGAACGCACCTGATCTCAATCCCGGTAATTTCTGCGCCATGATGCGCCTGGACCACAACCGCTCGCTGGCGCAACTGGCGGAGAAGGCGGGCTGCCATGTGACGGATATAAGACATATGGCAGTTTGGGGCAACCATTCCTCCACCCAATACCCCGATATCAGTCATGCCACTGTGAAAGGCAAACCGGTGAAAGACCTGGTTGACCGCGATTGGTATGTCGATACATTCATTCCCGCCGTGCAACAACGGGGGGCTGCGATAATCAAGGCACGAGGCTCTTCCAGCGCCGCTTCGGCCGCCTCGGCGGCGATCGACCACATGCGCAACTGGGCAATGGGGACCGAGGGCGACGATTGGGTCAGTATGGCGGTATTAAGTGATGGCAGCTACGGCATCGCCGAGGGTATTGTTTACTCGTTCCCCATGATATGCAAAAACGGCGAGTACCGGATTGTGCAGGGCCTGGAAATCAGCGACTTCAGCCGCGAGCGCATGAAGGCCACCGAGCAGGAGCTGCTTGACGAACGCGAAGCCATCAAAGATTTGCTTTGAGAAAAATCAAAACCATTTAACCACTGAGAACACGGAGAGCACAGAGAAATTAAAGTCTTTTAGCTCTGTGTGCTCTGTGCTCTCAGTGGTTGGTTAGTGTTTTTTAGCTTAACGAATAGGGCAGGTCGGCGAGTTGCAGGGCTGAACCCGGTTGGTCTTTCAGTTCGAGTGTTTGATCGATGCTGGCAGTTTGCAGTACGGCCAGTGCGGTGTAGCCGCCGTCCGGCAGGGCGCGGGCATCGACGATTTCGCCGGCTTCGTGGGTTTTGCCGTCGCTGTTTGACACTACCTCGGTACCCGGCTGCGGAATGTAATTACCAGAGGATTGTACTCGGTACATGCTGCGCTTGAGTTTGCCCAGGTATTGCATACGGGCGACCACTTCCTGGCCGGGGTAGCAGCCCTTTTTGAAACTGACGCCGTCGATGAGCTGCAGGTTGGCCATTTGCGGGATAAAATGCTCGCTGGTCTCGGGGTAGACATTGGGGATGCCGTTGAGAATGTCCAGTAACGGCCAGGCGTCGATTCCGACAGGGGCCAAAGTGGTTTCAAACCGTTCCCATAACGATTGCAGCGTAACCGGCGGTGCGTATATCTCGAAACGTTCGTTGCCGGGCACCTGCAGTACTTTCGCGCCGCAGGCTTCCACTGCAGAAGCCGTGTCCGTGGGTATGTCTTTGAAGTGTTCGGCGAGCAGTGCCGAGGTTCCTGGCCCGGCCACGCCCATGCGCAGCAGTTCATCCGAGGCATCTTCAAGCTTTACTTTGGACATCAACACAAATATGCCAAGACGTTTTATGATTGCATCTATCAGGCCGGCGGGCGCACGAAGATAATAGTCACCGTTCATCATAAACAAACGGAACACTGTAAGCATCCTGCCTTTCGGTGAACAGTAACTGTTTAACTGACTATGCCCCGCGTCGACGCGCCGGACGTCATTGCTCAACTGATTTTGCAGAAAGTTAGCCGCATCATCGCCGCTGATCCTGATCAAACCCAAATGACTCAGGTCTGTCATGATTGAGCCGTGCATGACCGCCTTTCTTTCGGAGACCGGGTCTCCGAAATCGGCTACCCCCGAATCGGAAATATTTGCCCCACGCAAACGCAAAAATTCAAGCCACTGTTTGTTCATTGCGGAATTATATATGCAACAGGACTTTTTTAGTCCCTGGCGTCAAAATTTTTGAATTCCACGGGGCTCAGGGCCTGATCATTGTTTTGGTCCAACCGGCTGAAATTCTGGCTCAGGCGGGGCAGCGCCAAGGCTTCGTCGTAGGAGACGAGCAGATCCCGGTTGATATCAAGGTGCTCGA
>DASVCP010000436.1:0-3029 GCA_036381555.1 Gammaproteobacteria bacterium | reverse complement strand
GACCAGCGGCAGCGAATAAATGCCTTCCAGTGGGATTCTGTACTTGTAAAGGATATCGATCCACGCCTCGAATAGAGAGGGGTTGGTCAGCGCCGAAAGTAAAACGACATCGTCCCGTCTGCCCGTGCTTTGCCGGGTTTGGGTTTCAATATGCACGTGCGGGTAGGAGCGAAAATATTTATTGGCGAGGCGGGCATGAAAGGCGGCACGGTCCCGGCCATAGAGATGCGGCACGGTTTCAAGCCGGAAATCCTCTTCGATGATATCGATTAGCAGCTTAACCGGCTTTTTAACCTCCTCTTGCAGCAATCGCGCGAATGCCGCGTAACCTTTGGCATCGGGCTCGAATTCGGTCATCCCCTTGAAGCTGTTGGCGTGCCAGCGCAACAGCACCATACGATAACCGGCGAAATACAGTATATGTCTCATATGGAACTTCTAATAGAACGCTGAAAGACTGACGACCGCATCGTAGATAGGACCCATGATCGATAGCATGATCCAGCCGACGATCATGCCGAGAAAGACAGTGATGCAGGGCATAATCAGCGGTTCAAGTGCATTGATCGAATTGTTGACCTCCCTGTCATAGAAATAGCTGACGTTCATCAATGCTTCGCTCATCGCGCCGGTGTTCTCCCCCACACGCACCATCCTTACCACCAGCGCCGGAAACAGACCGACATTGGCAAAGCTGACATGAATGCTTTCACCTTCGGTAATCTGTTCGTGTACCCGATCGAGCGCCTCTTCCAGCACCAGGTTGTTCATCACGTGCTTGCTCATTTTGATGGCATTCAGAATGGTGATGCCGGATGCGTACATCAAGGCGAAATAATTGCAGAATCTGGCCATCTTTATCTTGGTTGAAATCGGTCCTATCAGCCAGATCCGCAGCTTCAGCGCATCGACTTTCCTGCGTATGCCCTTGTTAAGCGCGGCAAGCAACTTTAACCCGGTTGCCAACGCAACGGTTACGCCGAGTAATACGTACCAGTAGTCGATAAAAAAACCGGAGGTATCGATCAGGGCCTGTGTGTGCCAGGAAATTTCTTCGCCGGCCAACCTGATAAACGGAACGAGCTTGGGAACCAGATAGGTCATGAGAAATACAATAACCATTGAAACGACGGCAAACACGAACGTCGGATAAACCATCATCCGTTTCGCCTTGGCGATCAACTCATACTGCCAGCGTAGCATGCCGGACAGATCGTTGAGCACCCTGACCAGTTGGCCGCTGTTTTCGCCGACGTATACCATGCTGCTGTAAACCGAACCGAACACCTTGGGATAGGCGGCCAGCGCCTGGGAGAACGTTTTGCCGGTGCCGATGGCCTCGATCAGCCCGGCCAGCACGTCCCTGAAATACCCGTGCCTGACGCTGTCGCGCAGGTCCTGCAGGGCTTCAATCAGCGGCACGCCGGCGTGCAGCAACTGTTCAAGGTGGTAGGTAAAGGTGATCAGCTCCTGGGGATCAAGCTTGCGCTGCAAAGTGAATAAAGGCCGTTTCTCTGGATTGAAACGGATCAGCTCCAGATCCATGTGCGAGATGCGCAACTCCAAATCCGACTCGTTGGCGGCTTCGATCTCGCCTTCGATGATCCTGCCGGCTGAATTGACCGCTTTGTACGAATATTTAGCCATGCAGATAACAGGTTAAATCGACGACCCGCGAGATTTCATCGATGGAGGTGATGCCGGCTCTGACCCGGCTGAGCGCATCCTCGGCCAGCGGTCTGAAACCCTTTTCGTGGGCTTTGGTCGTGATTTCCCGGGTGGTGGCGCGCCGTGCGATAAGTTCATCAATGTCGGCATCCATCCGTAAAACCTCGAGAATGGCGGATCGTCCCTTGTAGCCCTGCTGGTCGCAATGGTAACAGCCTTTGGCGCGGTAAATGGTCAGATCTCCATCCGCCGTGTAACCCAGTATGTTTTTTTCGATGTCGCTGGCGGAGTAAGCTTCTTTGCAATTTTCGCATAGCTTTCGGACTAAACGCTGGGCGATGACACCGATAATGTTGCCGGCCATAATGTCAGGGAGTACCCCAATGTCGAGCAGACGGGGGATCGCACCGATGGCCGAATTGGTATGCAGGGTTGAATAAACCTGGTGACCGGTCATCGCCGCCCGAAATGCCATATCCGCGGTTTCCTCGTCCCGGATTTCACCTACCAGTATGATGTCGGGATCCTGGCGCATAATTGAACGAATGCCGTTGGCAAAATCCAACTTTACGGCTTCGTTGACGGATGTTTGACGAATCATCGGCATTGGGTATTCAACGGGATCTTCCAGAGTCATAATGTTGACGCCTTCGGCGTTCAGGTCATTCAACATAGAGTATAGAGTGGTTGTTTTGCCGCTGCCCGTGGGGCCGGTAATCAGAATAATACCCTCCGGCCTGGCCATCATCAGGCGCAGGATACCCCTGGCTTCTTCGGTGAAGCCCAGGTTTTCGATCGGCATTATGCCCTTCTGCCGGTCGAGCACGCGCAGAACGATATTTTCACCATGAGTGGTTATCTGTGAGGAGACGCGAAAATCGATCGGCCGGCCGGAAATCGTCAGCGAAATGCGGCCGTCCTGCGGCGCGCGGGTTTCGGCGATATTCATTCTGGCCATGACTTTCAGGCGTACGGCGATGGCCGCCCAATAGTTTTTGTGCAGGCTGCGGATCTGCCTCAACACGCCGTCGATACGGTACCGTATCCGTAAAAAACCCTCCTCCGGCTCGAAATGGATATCGGAGGCGCTGCGTTTGACCGCGTCCGACAACATGGCATCGACCAGTCGCACCAGCGGATGGCTGTATTCGCCGGTCTCGGCCTGCAAACTGTCATAGTCGATCTCGCCGGTTTCGATTTCATGCAAAATGCCATCGACTGAAAGCTCGTACCCGTAGAACTGGTCGATGGAGTTCTCGATTTCGTTTTCACCCGCCAGCAGCGTTTTGATTTGCACGCGGCCGCCGACAAAGGCCCGTACGCGGTCGAGCATGGGCAGATCGTAACTGTCCACGGTGGCG
>DASVCP010000435.1:0-3689 GCA_036381555.1 Gammaproteobacteria bacterium | reverse complement strand
CGGTGATATTCGACAAGTTGTTGGAACGCGAACGCCTGGGAAGTACCGGTCTGGGCGGAGGCGTTGCCATCCCCCATTGCCGTCTTGCCGAAGCCAGGCAGGCAGTCGTTGCCCTGATGACGCTGGATAGTCCGGTCGACTTCGACTCGCGGGACAAAAAACCGGTCGATATCCTGTTTGCCCTCATCGTGCCGGAAGACTGCAACGAGATGCATTTAAAAATTCTGGCGACGGCAGCCGAAATGTTCAGTGATCCCAAATTCTGCCAGTCACTCAGGTCCTGCGAAAGCGATAGCGACCTTCGCACACTCTCGGAAAACTGGCAGCCCAGCAGTTTAAGTGTGTGATTTGATCAGGCCCAAATGCAGCAGCAAACCGTCAGCGCGCTGATAGGCGCCCTGGAGCAGCGATTCAATCTGCACTGGGTGGCGGGCAAGTGCTCCGCAAAGCGGGATATCAGTAAAGACATAAGCTGGGGCAGTCATCCGAAAGTCATCGGCCACCTCAACCTCATTCACCCGAACCATATCCAGGTTATCGGCCAGATCGAAATGCGTTACCTGGACAACCTGCCTCCCGTGGAGCGTAACACCACTCTGTCACGGATTTTCAGCGGCCAGACATTCGCCATCATCATTGCCGAATCCCTACCCGTTCCCGCAGAGTTTCAACTGCTGGCCGACCAGCAGAGTATTGCACTGCTCAGCTGCAAACTGCCCAGCAACGAACTGGTCACGGAGTTGCGCTACGTTCTGACCGGTATGCTGGCCGAAAAGCAAACAATGCACGGCGTATTCATGGAGGTCACCAGTGTCGGCATCCTGCTGACCGGCGACAGCAGTATCGGCAAAAGCGAACTGGCGCTGGAATTGATTACCCGGGGACACCGGCTGATCGCCGATGACGCGCCGGAGTTCGCCCGCATCACACCCGACATCGTTTCGGGCTCGTCGCCACCCATGTTGCACGATTTGCTGGAAGTTCGAGGGCTGGGCGTACTGAATATCCGCGAAATGTACGGCGACGGCGCCATCAAACACAGCAAGTACCTCCGGCTGATCATCAACCTGGTGCCGGTGGAGCAGTACAATCACCCCGACCGCATCAGCAGCGACAGCGCCACGCGGGAGGTGCTGGGCGTCAACATCAGTGAAATTACCCTGCCGGTCGCCCCCGGGCGCAACCTGGCCGTCATGGTCGAGGCTGCCGTGCTCAGTTATTTGCTCAAATCCAGGGGCTACGATGCCGGCAGCGAACTCATCAGGCGCCAGGAGCAACTTATGACACGCGGCAATTGAACCGGTGGCCGTCCGTAATCCCCCTCAAATTTAAATTAATTCATCCACGGTCTCACAAAAATTTCCGAAAAGTTTTACAATCAGCCCCCATTGCCGAAATCAACCCGCGGCTGATCCATCGTTATGAAACTCATCATCATTAGCGGACTTTCCGGCTCCGGCAAAAGCGTGGCACTGCACACCCTTGAGGATGAAGAGTATTATTGTGTCGACAATCTGCCGCCGACGCTGCTGACTCCGTTTGTCCAGGAACTCCAAAGCGAAGGGCACGTGGCTTACAGCAAAACGGCGGTCGGTATCGATGCCCGCACCAGCGAAGCCAGCCTGGACAATTTCCCCCAGCATCTGCAAAAACTGCGCAACCAGGGAATCGACGTGGAAGTCATCTTTTTTGACGCCGACACCCAGGTTTTATTGAAAAGGTTCAGCGAGACCCGGCGCCGCCACCCACTTTCCCACGAAGGGTTGCCGTTGATCGAAGCCATCCGGGAAGAAAGAGCATTATTAAGCACCGTCAAGGAAAACGCCGATCTGGTAATCGATACCAGCTCCAAAAATGTACACGATTTGCGTAAGCAGATTATCGAAAAAGTACGTAATCCCTCCTCCCCCAGCACCCTGTCGGTGTTGTTTCAATCCTTCGGTTTCAAACACGGTATTCCCGGTGACACGGATTTCATCTTCGACATCCGCTGCCTGCCCAACCCTTACTGGGTACCCGAACTGCGGCACCTGACCGGCAAAGACCCCGAGGTCAGGACCTTTATGGAGCAGCAGCCTGTTGTGGAGGAAATGCTGCAATCGATCAACCAGTTTCTTGGAAAATGGCTCCCCCAGTACGAAGCTGAGAACCGCCGTTACATAACAATTTCTGTCGGTTGCAACGGCGGACAACATCGCTCTGTCTATTTTTGTGAACGGTTGGCGGAAATTTTTGAAAATACCATCGACAATATCTCCGTCCGGCACCGGGAGCTGCCATAAAAGCAATAACGAAATGAGCATCGGCATTTTGATCATCACCCATAACGAGGTCGGTAACGATATTCTGTCTACCGCCAGGGATATTTTCGGCGCATTACCGGCAAACACCACCGTCATTTCCATCAAACCCAACAGCGACTACGACAAAAAACTGGTCGAAACCAGGCACAGCATTACCGAACTGGATACGGGCGACGGCGTGTTGGTTCTAACCGACATCTTCGGCGCGACGCCTTGCAACATCGCCTTAAAAGCCGCCAAACACACAAACACCAAAGTCGTGGCCGGCATAAATTTGCCCATGTTGGTGCGGGTCTTGAACTACGCCCACTTGCCGTTGAAAAAAATAGTCGACAAAGCTGTCAGCGCTGGTCATGACAGCATTTTTGAATGTCAGTAATCCGACAAACACGGAAATCAACCATGATCGAAAAAGAACTCACCATCGTCAATAAACTCGGGCTTCACGCAAGGGCGGCTGCCAAGCTTGTCTCGCTGGCTTCCAGTTTCAAATCCAACATTGAACTTGAAAAAGATTCCCGCGTAGTAAATGGCAAGAGTATTATGGGCGTGATGATGCTTGCCGCCAGCCAGGGAACCAAAGTCAAAGTCCGGGTCGAGGGTGTTGACGAAGAAGAGGCCGTCCATGAAATTGAAGCCTTAATCGCCGACAGGTTCGGTGAGGAACAATAGCCGCTCCAAGCCTTCGAAACTGCAAAAAAACGGTCGAGACAAATCGCCATCCAAAACCCGCCCATCCCTGCTAAACTTGCGGACAAAAAATCAACAGGCATGTCCGCATGACTGATACGACCGCAGAGCCACCCAAAGACCGGATTCATTCCTTCAGGCAATTGCTGGAAACCGGCACCATGCAGCAAGCCGGCCGTATGCTGAATTCCCTGCATCCCTCCGAGATCGCCGACCTTCTGGAATCGGTACCGCTACGCGAGCGCAAAATTATCTGGGAAATGATCGATCCGGATCTCGAAGGCGAGATCCTGGTCGAGCTCGGCGAGGAAGTGCGCGAAAGCATTGTCCGGGAAATGGAAACCGAAGAAGTACTGGCCGCCGTCGAAAACCTCGATGCGGATGACATGGCCGACCTGATTCTATCGCTGCCGGAAGCAGTGATCCGCGAAACCCTGGCCAGCATGGACAAACAGCGCCTCCGGCAGGTCGAGGCCGTACTGTCCTACCCGGAGGACACCGCTGGCGGCCTGATGGACCTGAACATGGTTACGGTGCGTCCGGACGTAACCCTGGATCTCGTGTTGCGCTACCTGCGCCGGCTGGGAGAACTGCCCCGCCATACCGACAAACTGATGGTGGTCAATCGTTTCAATCGCTACCTGGGCACTATCAGCCTGCACAGCATTCTGATCAATCCGTTCGACAAAACGGTGG
>DASVCP010000434.1:0-2363 GCA_036381555.1 Gammaproteobacteria bacterium | reverse complement strand
GAATACCGGGAAGCCTTTTTAAAAGGGCTGCGTTTGATACTGGAGGCCCAGTTCCCCAACGGCGGCTGGCCGCAAAGTTTCCCGCTGACCGGCGGCTACCACGACTACATCACCTATAACGACGACACCATGGTCAACCTGCTCGCGCTGTTGCAGGACGTGGCCGAACAAAAACCGGACTATACCTTCGTACCGAAGAAACTGCGGGGACAGGCGCGGGCCGCCGTCGCGCGCGGGCTCGATTGCGTATTGAAAACCCAAATCACCGCCAACGGCGTAAAGACCGTCTGGGCCGGACAGCACGACACTTACACGCTGGCGCCGCAACCGGCGCGCGCCTACGAACCGGTGGCACAGGCCGGCCGGGAAAGTTCGGCGTTGCTGGAGTTTTTAATGACGTTACCCGAGCCTTCGGCCGACATTATCGAAGCGGTCGATTCCGCCGCCGCCTGGTTCGAAAAAGTCAAAATAACCGGCTACCGCTGGGAACTGGACCTGGGCGTCAGCAGCTCGTTAACGGCCGACCCGGACGCCGGGCCGTTATGGGCGCGTTTTTATGAAATCGGCACCGACCGGCCGGTGTTCGGCGATCGTGACGGTTCCGTACATTACGAAGTTCAGGCCATTTCCCGGGAACGCCAGATCAAGTACGCCTGGTACATCCAGGATCCGGCCGGCATGCTTAAGCGTTATGCAAAGTGGCGCCAACGTTATTCGACCGGCAAGCCTGCGTTGAGATAGGTTTTATCAATACACCTCGGGTATTTTCCCTACAGATTTTTCCTTAGTTTATCTTCCCTGGCACAGTACATCCGCGTATTATGTGCATATCACCCATGGGGGCAACCATTGGGGCCGGTTGACAATCCCGTCACCCGAGCTCACGCGCAGCAACCCTTCAGCAAGGACGCATCATGAAAAAAACCTTGGTGAACAGCTTTTTCGCCGGTGGCGGAAGCCCTCCCGGGTTCTTCGCCGGGTCAACGGCAACCCGTCGGCCGGGACAATTCCCTGCCGCACTGAAACGCTGAGCCACCTGCTACATCAAGGACGCTTATGGAATCATTGGCCGGGGTCAAGTCGAACGAAACAAGCCACCGTCCCGCGTCCGCCATTGCATTTGCGCGCCTGAACTGCCCGGTACCCCTGCGCGATTTACAGGCCGACATCGCTTTCCTTACACATCAACCCTGGCTGGATCACGTCAATCGCCGGGATTACCAGGGCGGTTGGGACGTTCTGCCTCTGCGCTGCCAGCGACAACACGCCGATGCCCATCCGCTGCTCCAGGGATTCGCGATCGGCACCGGCGACGAGTGGCGGAACCTGCCGGTGCTGCAAAAATGTCCTGCCATCGCAGCCTTGCTCGCCGGCCTCAACTGTCCGCTGCAAGCGGTCCGCCTGATGCGCCTGCGCGCGGGAGCCGTTATCAAACCGCATCGCGATCACGGTTTGAGCCTTGAAAACGGCGAAGCCCGGCTGCATCTGCCCATCCACTACAGCGACGACATTCTGTTCAATGTAGACCGGCAACCGGTGCCGATGCGCGCCGGCGAGCTGTGGTACATCAACGCCGACCGTGAACATGAAGTGCGCAACAACGGCGCAAGCGATCGCATCAACCTGGTGATCGATTGCATCGCCAACGACTGGTTGCATCAACAAATACACGTTGCCCCGGTTTCATCCCGTTGCAACACAGAGGCAATCTCGGCATGACGGATCTGCGCGCCGCCTTTCGGGAACTGCTCGTCTCGCCGGCGAAACTGGCGCAATGCGCGAATGCAACCTCCATGACCGAATTGTTCGCACTGCTGAAACGCTGGTGGCAACTGGAGCACCTTAGCGACCAACGGCTGATCGACGAGTTGAACGCCTGCAACCGGCAGCCGCTCGACCTGGACCCGGAGATGCTGGCGACCCACTGGCTGCCCTGGCGTTACCACGCCAAAACTCAAACCATTTCCTGGTGCCTGCCGCGAGGACGCCCGACCGAGCCTTTTTTCGACCAGTACATCGAGCGTTGCCGACAACTGCCCGTCAACCAGTTCCTGCAACCCAAAACCGCCCTGCAACAAACATTGGACAACATCGGCCATCGACAAACCCCGGCCGGCTTTATCTTTCATGTGTCCCGCTGCGGCTCGACGCTGGTGTCCGGCTGCCTGGCCGAACTGCAACGCACGCACGTGCTGTCGGAGTCGCCCTTATTAACGGAAGCGTTGCTGGATCACGACCGGAACGACGGCGAACGTTTACGCTTGCTGCAAACGCTGCTGAACCTGCAAACCCGCCGGTTACCGGCTTCCGCCGCGGTCATCGTCAAATGGAACGCCTGGGATCTCTTCCACTGGCTTCGTCGA
>DASVCP010000433.1:0-9114 GCA_036381555.1 Gammaproteobacteria bacterium | reverse complement strand
GATCTGGACGGGCGCGACGCCGTTGTCAACTACGCCAACGGTTGGCCGGTGGCCTCCGGTATCCGTGGCCATTTCAACGTGAACGGGCCGTCGCTGTCGGTCGCCGTGCACGAGGCGCGCATTTTCGATTCACGCATCAGCAACGTCGATTTTCACATTGCCGATGTGAAAGAGACGCTGATCGAACTGGACGGACAGCACCACGGTCCGGCGATGGACGTGGTTCGCTATGTCAGAGAAAGCCCCTTGCATGAAAAGTTCGCGACGGTGGCCGATCAGTTGAACGTTTCCGGCATGCAGGCCAGCAACATGCGGCTGCGCATTCCGGTCAAGAAACAGAAAGGTGTAAAGGCCGAGTATCAGTTTTCAACCGTTACTCATGGCGCGGTTTTCGATTTTCAGAATTGGGGTTTGCGGCTGGGAGCGGCGAACGCCCGCTTTGACTACGGCGATTCGTCGGTGAGCGCCTCGCCGTTCGTCACGCAACTCAACGGTCATCCTGTCACGGTCCGGCTCGACAGCAAAGACGCCGGCGACGTATCGATGGTGACGATAGGCGTCCGGGGCAATGCCGATCCCCAGCGGTTACTGCAAAAGCCTTTCCCGCAAGGCTTGCAATATGTCAACGGCGTCACCGACTTCGCCGCCGAAGTCCGGCTGGCGTTGCGCAACGAAAGCGGAAAAGAGATTCCGCCGGCGCTGCATATCGAAAGCCTGCTGCAGGGCATCGAGATCGGATTGCCGGCGCCGTTCGACAAGCCGGCCGACGAGCCCGCCCGTTTTGAACTGAACGCCGACTTTCAACCCGGTGGTAAAATCCACGCCGGCCTCGACTACGGCGGATGGTTGCAAGGCGGGTTTGTGTTGGCGTCGACCGGCGCAGGGCTGTCACTGGACAGCGCCAATCTGCAAGCCAATGTCGTGCTGCCGCAGAATATGGTGGCGGCGGCCGAAAACATGCCGGGCATTACCGTCCAGGGGCGCATTCCCGCATTGAACGTCGATGACTGGCAGAAACTTAAAAGCTATGACGGCATTGGCAGAGCGGGGTTGATTGACAAGCTGTTGCAGGCGGATCTGGAGGTCGGCCGTTTCACCTATTTAAACCGCACGGTTGAAAACGCCGATATCCGTGTCACGCAGGAATTGCACAACTGGAAGTTCGAGTTGCAGTCGTCGCTCGCGCGGGGCAGTGTGCTGATTCCCAAGGACGGTTTCGAACGCAGGGGCCTGGCGATCGACATCGGCTTTCTCGACTTCGACCGGTTAAATGCCGGCGCCGCCGGCGGCGAACCGCCGCTGCCGACCGGCATCCCCCCTTTTCAGTTGTCGGCCGAAAGAATCGTCCTGAATGCATGGCACCTGCGGAATTTGAAAGTGCTGGCCGCGCCGGTGGACGACGGCATCAAGGCGCACAGCATCCGAATCGAAGACCCGGCTATCGGCATGCAGGGTGAAGGCGTATGGACCGTCGATGACGAGGCGTTGCACCATACCGGGTTGAACGTGCGTTTCGAAAGTAACAATGTCGGCCGAGGCCTGGAGAATTTCGGATACTCGCGGGTCATCAAGGACGGGCAGGGGACGGCGGAGTTCGACGTGCAGTGGGCCGGTTCGCCCGCGGACTTTTCGCTGGGGCTTTTAACGGGCAGCGCCAACCTGTCGTTGAGAGACGGCCAGCTGCTGGATATCGACCCGAAAGGCGGCCGGCTGCTCGGGCTGCTGAGCGCGCAAACCATCCCCCGGCGCCTGGCGCTGGACTTCAAGGACGTGTTCGCCAAAGGGTTCCGCTTCGATAAAATGAAGGGCAGTTTCAATTTCGCCGACGGCAACGCCTATACCGCCAATTACTACATCGATGGCCCGGCGGGGCGCATCGATATCGAGGGCCGCACCGGGTTACTGGCGCGGGACTACGATCAGCGGGTATTATTCCGCCCTGACCTGTCTTCCAGTCTGCCGCTGGTGGGCACCCTGCTCGGCGGCACGTCCACCGGCGTGGCGATGATCGTCGTTGACAGGATCGCCCGGATTTTCGGCAAGCAGACCGACGACCTCGCCCGTTTCGAGTACAGGCTCACCGGCAGTTGGGATGATCCGAATTTTACGCCGGTCCTCAGGCGGACGGCCAAGAGGGAATTATCGGAAAGAAGTGAGTAATCGCAGCATGGATTTGATCAAAGCCTTCCTGTCATCGATGGAAGCCGGCATCGATAAAAGTCGAAACCCGATGGGTTGCATAATGAGACATTGCGCGTTGTGGCTAATACTGTCCGGTTTCCCGGCCGGCATAGGAGCGGCTCAGCCGTACGTGCCCGAGGCCAGAACGTTCTCGCTGAGTCTCGACGACTGGGCGCGCCCGCGCAGTGGGGAAACCCTCGTCGGTTTTCAGGCCTTGCGCGACATGGCGGCGATCTGGTCGGCCGGCGGCGGCAAGGCGACCATCGAGATCCGTTATCCCGGCGGCGACGAAGGCGGGTTATGGGCCGGCGAACTCGCCGACTGGCTGGTGGCGCTGGGTATTCCGTCGAACCGGATTCAACTGACGCCGGGCAACGCCCGGGTCGACCGTATCGATTTGCTGATTCAGCCCCAGCGCCCATGAATACGGCCATGCCGGCCGGCGACAGGCCGCGGCAGCGGTTTGCCGCAACATAAACGAAGTGCCAGGATTTTTTTAATACAGAGGAAACGCAATGCCGCAGCTTGCATGCATACAGATGGCTTCGGGCCCCAACGTTCACGGTAACCTACACGAATGCGGTCGTTTGATCGCCAAGGCGGTCGACGCCGGCGCGCGGGGCGTGGTGCTGCCCGAACATTTCGCCCATATGGGGATGAAGGAAACCGACAAACTGGACATCATGGAGGAATTCGGCCGCGGCCCCATCCAGGATTTCCTCGCCGAGACCGCCAACCGCCACAACATCTGGATCGTGGGCGGCTCGATCCCGTTGAAGAGCAACGACCCCAAGCGGGTCCGCACCAGCTGCCTGCTGTACAACAACGACGGCGGAGTCGTGGCCCGTTACGACAAGATACACCTGTTCGACGTGCAGCTGCCCGAGGCCAGGGAAAGTTACCACGAGTCGGCGTCGATCGAACCCGGCGACAACGTGGTGGTGGCCGACACGCCGTTCGGCAAAATGGGGCTTTGCGTCTGCTACGACATCCGCTTCCCCGAGCTGTTTCGCCTGCTGCTGGACGAAGGCATGGAAATCCTGGCCGTGCCCAGCGCCTTCACCGCCTTCACCGGCAAGGCCCACTGGCACCCGCTGCTGGTCACCCGCGCGATTGAAAACCAGTGCTACGTCGCCGCGTCCGCCCAGGGCGGCTACCACGTCAGCGGCCGCGAAACCCACGGCCACAGCATGATCATCGACCCGTGGGGTACGGTGCTCGACGAACTGCCGTCCGGCGCCGGTTTCGTCATCGCCGATATCAACCGTGCCAAGCTGGAACTGACCCGCAAGAATTTCCCCACGATCAAACACCGCCGTTTAAGCTGCAAAATCGTTTAAAAACACATAAGGAAGAGAGACTTTATTTATAAAAATATTAACCACGGAGGGCACGGAGAGCACGGAGAAGTTAAAAAATTAAGAGATCAAGACACAGATAGGTTTCAATGCCGTTTTTAGGTTTTTTGTTTTTTTATAATCTAAAAATCTTTTTCTCTGTGTTCTCCGTGCGCTCCGTGGTTAAATGGTTTTGATTTTTTACAGCCCGTGTTCTCTGTGGTTAATTGATTAAAATCACTTGCAACTAAGGCGATTGGCCTTATCTAAAGATGATTGCCAACGCACCACACAACCCGGCGTTTTGCTATGGGGTAACGCATACTTATGACACACAATCCGACCACTTCCGCGTTCGAACTCGTTGAACAAACCATTTTAGAACCCGCCGACCTGCAGGAAACGCAGTTGCGATCGATATTGGACGAGCTTATGGGCCAATCCATCGATGCGGCCGACGCGTATTTCCAGGTCACCCGGCAGGAGTCCTGGGTGCTGGAGGACGGCATCGTCAAGGAAGGCAGCCACAACCTCGAACAGGGCGTCGGTGTGCGCGCCATGTGCGGCGAAAAAACCGGTTTCGCCTATTCCGACGAGATTCAACTGGGCGCACTGCTGGCCGCCTCGAAATCGGCCAAGGCCATCGCCCGCGGCGGGCAGCAGGCCAGCGTACAGGCCTGGCGGCGCACCGAGGCGCCGGTGCTGTACCGACCCGGCAACCCGCTGCAAAGCCTGACCGACAGCGAAAAAGTCGCGCTGCTGGAAACCGCCGACAAGGAAGCCCGCCGTGTCGATCCACGCGTCAAGCAGGTGTTCGTCTCGCTCGCCGGCGTGCACGAGGTGATGCTGGTGGCCGCCAGCGACGGCACGCTCGCCAGCGACATCCGGCCGCTGGTGCGCCTGAACGTCACGGTGATCGTCGAGGAAAACGGCCGCCGCGAACAGGCCAGCCACGGCGGTGGCGCGCGCCTGGATTACCGCTATTTTTCCGATAACGATTACGCCAAAGCCTACGCCCGCGAAGCGGTGCGCCAGGCGCTGGTCAACCTCGAGGCCGTCGACGCGCCCGCCGGCAGCATGCCGGTGGTGCTCGGCCCCGGCTGGCCCGGCGTGCTGCTGCACGAAGCGATCGGCCACGGCCTGGAAGGCGATTTCAACCGCAAGGGCACCTCGGCGTTCGCCGGCCGCATCGGCCAGAAAGTCGCCTCCGAGTTGTGCACCGTGGTCGACGACGGCACGCTGCCCGACCGCCGCGGTTCGCTGACCGTCGACGACGAAGGCACGCCCTCGCAAAACACCGTGCTGATCGAAAACGGCATATTAAAAGGTTACATGCAGGACAAGCTCAACGCCCGCCTGATGGGCGCGCAGCCGACCGGCAACGCAAGACGCGAATCGTACGCGCACCTGCCCATGCCGCGCATGACCAACACCTACATGCTCGCCGGCCCGCACGACCCGCAGGAGATCATCAAGTCGGTGAAGAAAGGCCTGTACGCGGTCAACTTCGGCGGCGGCCAGGTGGATATCACCAGCGGCAAGTTCGTGTTCTCCGCCTCGGAAGCCTATTTGATTGAAGACGGCAAGATCACCCGCCCGGTGAAAGGCGCCACGCTGATCGGCAACGGTCCGGACGTGCTGACGAAAGTGTCGATGGTCGGCAACGACCTCAAACTCGACACCGGCGTCGGCACCTGCGGCAAAGAAGGCCAAAGCGTCCCCGTCGGCGTCGGCCAGCCGACGCTCAAAATCGACCACCTGACCGTCGGCGGCACGCAGGCGTGATAAGGAAGAGAGACTGTTTATAAAAATAATTTAACCACGGAGGACACGGAGCGCACGGAGTTAAAAGATTTTTATGTTAAAAACATTGCAAAGAAACGGAAAAATTATTTTCGAAAATTCTCAATGAGAGAATCTTTTAATTAATTTTTTTATTTTCTCAGTGATCTCCGTGTTCTCCGTGGTTAAATTGTTTTTGACTTTATAAATAGTCCGTGTGCTCCGTGGTTAGATTGTTTTTTATTTTTTTATCCCTGTGATTCCCGTGGTTAAATTTATGTCGACATTAGCGAAACAAAAACAATTCGATACCGAACGCCTCACCCGTCTGGCCGAGCTGGCGCTCAATGAAGCCAAACGCCAGGGCATGGACCAGGCCGAGGTGGGTGTCAGTAACAGCAGCGGCCTGTCGGTCACCGTGCGCCTCGGCGACATTGAAACGCTCGAGCATTACCGCGACCAGTCGCTGGGTCTTACCGTTTATAAAGACAAACGCAAAGGTTCGGCCAGCACCTCGGACCTGAGCGAGACCGCCGTGCGTGAAGCGGTGCGGGCGGCCTGTTCGATCGCCGGGTTCACCGCGCAGGACGAATACGCCGGGCTGGCCGATGCGGCATTGATGGCCAGGAACATTCCCGACCTCGATCTGTATCACGTCTGGGAGTTGCAGGCGGACAAGGCCATCGAACTTGCGCAGGCGTGCGAAGGTGCGGCGCGCGATGTCGACAAACAGATCAGCAACTCCGAAGGCGCGACCGTGGTCGCCTTCGGCGCCGCCAATCTTTACGCCAACACCCACGGCTTTATCGGCGGTTACAGCGGCACGCGCCACTCGATCAGCTGCTCGGTGATCGCCGGCGAAGGCGAACACATGCAGCGCGATTACTGGTACACCACCGACCGCAATCCGCAGAAACTGCAAGCGCCCGACGCCGTCGGCCGCGAAGCGGCCAAACGCGCATTGAGAAGACTGAACGCCCGCAAGATCCCGACGGCGCAACTGCCGGTGCTGTTCGTGCCGGAAATGGCCCGCGGCCTGCTCGGCAACTTCGTCAGCGCGATCCGCGGCGGCGCGCTCTACCGCAAGGCGAGCTTCCTGCTGGATCACAAGGGCAAGCCGGTGTTCCCCGAGTTCATCGACCTCGTCGAGCAACCGCACCTGCCCGGCGCACTCGGCAGCGCGCCGTTCGACAACGAAGGCGTCGCCACCCGCGAACACGCCATCGTGAGTAAAGGCGTGTTGCAGGATTACGTGCTGGACGCTTACTCGGCCCGCCGCCTCGGCACCCAGACCACCGGCAACGCCGGCGGCGTGCACAACCTGTCGATCAACTCGACCGGCCAGGATCAGCAGGGCTTGATCAAACAAATGGAGCGCGGCCTGCTGGTCACCGAAATGATGGGCCACGGCGTCAACAACGTCACCGGCGACTACTCGCGCGGCGCGAGCGGGTTCTGGGTCGAAAACGGCGAAGTGCAGTACCCGGTGCAGGAGATTACGATCGCGGGGACTTTGAAGAAGATGTTTATGGGGATTGTGGGGGTGGGGAACGATATCGATGTTCGCGGAAATATTCGCTGTGGGTCTATCCTCGTAGACTCGATGACGGTTGCCGGGGACTAAACAAAAACATTTCCTCGCGCAGAGGGCGCAGAGGCGCGGAGGGTAAAAAGTTAAAAACAGTTTACCGCGGACGACCGCTAGGGACAGCGGAAGTGCAGAAATTGTAGGGAACAAATTTCTGTGAACACAGAGAGGGATAAGTTAAAAACAACAAGAAAAATTTAACCACGGGGCTCACGGGGGAAAGGGGAAAGAAAAATAATATTCAAAAATTTCTCTCCACAAGTCAGGTTGGAGTCCCTTCTCCCTCAGGGAGAAGGACAGGATGAGGGGAGATAGAACTCATCGATTTTAAATAAAAAGGCTAGCCTCGCGCAGAGCACGCAAAGGGCGCAAAGGAAAAAGCAAAACCAGAAGAGAATTTACAAGATTTTTAACATCTTGGCGCTCTTAGCGCGAGGCCAGATTTTTGTTTTTTCCCTGCGACTCAGCGAACCCCGCGAGAGGATGATTTTATGCACATCGAACACATCGCCCTATGGACCGACGATCTTGATCGCCTGATCGACTACTACGTCCGCTACTTCGGCGCAACCTCTGGTGAGCGCTATCGCAACGACAGCAAGGGCTTCGAATCCTGTTTTCTCACCTTCGAGAGTGGCGCGCGCCTGGAAATCATGAAAACCACGTCCCATTCGCCGGTGAAGCTGGGCCCCGGCGCAGAGCGCATGGGCCTGACACACCTGGCGATGTCAGTCGGCTCGGAGCAGGGCGTCAATGAATTGACGCGGCGGCTCGAGCAGGACGGCTACCCGATCCTGGACGGACCCCGCCGGACAGGGGACGGGTATTATGAAAGCGTGACGCTGGACCCGGATGGGAATCGGGTTGAGGTGATGGTTTGATGTTAATTTTTCTCAGGCAAAAGCGCTAAGGAGCAAAGATAACTATGCAGTTCGAAGCCGCATTAAAGCTTTTCATAAATGCGAAGTTGGTGTAGATTTGGCGGTAGGTGGATTTGAACCGTAGTGGGTTTTGGGGGAAGTGATTTTGAGAATGCTCACATTCGATGAGGCACTTCATCAATCAAATCGGGCGACACACCGGCATGTTCTGCTTGGAAATGGATTTAGTAGGGCTTGTAAAGAAGATATTTTCGCTTACGATGCACTCTTTGATCGTGCAGATTTCGCAAGTCTTTCTGGAAATGCAAAAGCGCTTTTTGAGGCACTAGAAACGACTAACTTCGAGGCCGTGATTGCAGCGTTAAGAAAAGCGTCAAAGATAGTTGAAATATATGTTGCAGATTTCCCCGAACTAGCAAGAACTTTGGTGGCCGATGCATTAGCTTTGCGTGAAGTATTGGTGAGTGCAATTGCTGGGAGCCACCCTGATCTTCCGGGTGATATTCCAAGTGAAGCATACTCAGCTTGTAAGCAATTTCTTTCGAATTTTAAACGTGTTTTTACGCTAAACTACGATTTACTGCTTTATTGGGCAGTAATGCAACGTGAATTATATCCAGACATTGATCCAAATGATGGGTTTAGGACTCCCGAGTATGGCGAGGCGGGGTACGTGACATGGGAGATCGAAAATTCTTATGGGCAAAAGATCTACTATTTACATGGCGCGCTTCACATGTTCGATGCAGGGTCTGAGTTACATAAGTATACTTGGGTGAACACTGGTATTCGATTGACAGAGCAAATCCGTAATGCACTTGAAGCAGAGAAGTATCCGATGTTTGTTGCGGAAGGTACATCAGAAGAAAAGCTTGATCGTATTAAGCACCATGCTTATTTGACAAAAGCCTTTGAAAGTTTTGCAAGGATATCGGGGGCTTTGTTCATATTTGGTCATTCACTGGCTGAAAATGACGAGCACATCCTTCATCTTGTTGAAAAGGGAAAAATTTCTGAACTGTATATTGGGGTATTTGGGGATCCTAAATCTCAAGCTAATCAGCGCGCAATCGAGCGTGCAAATCGGATGGCTCAGTATCGCCTTGGCTTGGCGGCCAGACGAAGAATTCCTCCTCCTGAGCTATCGGTATTTTTTTATGATGCGGAATCGGCCCGTGTCTGGGGATAGAAGGGATTTCTGAATTTATTATGGAATTAGAAAAATCAATAAAAAACCTAACATCCATTTTCCAACTCATAGGAGCATCCGTATTTATTTTCTATTTGATTGGTTATATTGGAGTGAACGCCTATTTTGTTAAAAACGACTTTTTGTCTTTCGAAA
>DASVCP010000432.1:0-3726 GCA_036381555.1 Gammaproteobacteria bacterium | reverse complement strand
TTCCATCGAGCCGGCGGTGTCGTGATCGATCACGCGGCCCTGGCGTTCGGAGGTTTTGGTCAGCAGCATTTCCTGGATGATTTCCGGCAAGGTGGTGGCGGTGGATTCGACCGCGCCGGTCAGCGGGTAACAGCCCAGCGTGCGGAAACGGACCATTTTTTCCTCGACTTTTTCGTCCGGGCGCAGTTGCATGCGATCGTCGTCGACCCGGATCAGCACGCCGTCGCGCTTGACCACCGGGTGCATCCGGGCGAAATACAGCGGCACAATGGGAATGTTTTCCAGGTGGATGTACTGCCAGACGTCGAGCTCGGTCCAGTTGGAAAGCGGGAACACGCGGATGCTTTCGCCCTTGTTGATCTTGCCGTTGTAGATGTTCCACAGTTCGGGTCGCTGGTTTTTCGGGTCCCAGCGGTGGTTGCGATCGCGGAACGAATAGACGCGCTCCTTAGCGCGGGATTTTTCTTCGTCGCGCCGCGCGCCGCCGAAAGCGGCGTCGAAACCGTACTTGTTCAGCGCCTGCTTGAGCGCGACGGTTTTCATGACGGTGGTGTGCTTTTCGCTGCCGTGAGTGAACGGGCCGATCCCCATGTCCACGCCTTCCTGATTGATGTGCACGATCAGCTCCCAGCCCAGTTCCCTGGCGCGCCGGTCGCGGAACTCGATCATTTCGCGGAACTTCCAGGTGGTGTCGATGTGCATCAGCGGGAACGGCGGCTTGCCGGGATAAAAGGCCTTCAACGCCAGGTGCATCATCACGGCGGAATCCTTGCCGATGGAATACAACATGACGGGATTGTCAAACTCGGCGGCGACTTCCCGGATGATGTGGATGGCTTCGGCTTCCAGCTGCTTGAGATGCGTCAGCTGATACTTGGTTATGGTCATAAACAGCGTTAAAAACGACAACAAAATCAATAAGAAACACGGGCCAATCCACGCCCGTGCGGAGCCGCGCAATTATAAAGGATTGCCCCGCCGGTAGCGAGCCGGGGCCGGACAGGGTTCAGATGGAGTTCTTATATGCTTATAGTCGGCGGGAATAATCCCGGAACCTGTCCCAAAACCGCCGGCAAGGGCCGGGAGTGAATCAACCCGGCGAGCCGGGACGAACGGGTCAGGCACGGTATCAAAAAAGAATGACCGGTTTATTTCCCCAAAACATATTTTGCGATAGGCTGCGGTATACGAGACTCCAACACCATGGAAAACAATAACAATTTTTTCCCTTACGCCGCTTCGTTCCTGTGCGGACTGATCGTTTACCTGGCAATCACCTTCGCAACCGGCAGAAACGAGGCCTGGGATGACGGCTCATATTATTCTCTCGGCCTGCCGTTCATGTGTATCGTCGCTTTCGTCACCGGCTACCTGTTCCCGCTCAAGCCCTGGCGCTGGGCGCTGAGCATGGCCGGCGGACAGGTCGTCGGCGCCTTATTGCACGGCAGTTCGCTCAACCTGCTGCCGTTGGCCGTGATTTTCATGACGATTATTTCCATTCCCCAGTTCATCGCGGCGTTCTTCGGTTCGAAACTGGCGGCCAGAAAGACGGCCGGATGACGACCGTTTTTCTGTTCATATTCGGCATCGGGCTGCTGGTGGTGGCGTACCGGGGCTACCTCAAAGGCGAAATTCGCGCCGGTTCCAGCGGTTTGAAACCCTACACGCCGACGCGGGAAGAAAATCCACTGGCTTTCCACTTCTTTATCACGCTGTACGTTGCCGGCGGGTTTTCTTTGTTGGTATGGGGAATCCTGGCGCTGGCGGGTATTGCGGAGCCGCTGCCATTGCATTAAGGGACTTAAAACGCTCTTTGTTTTGTTACCCGGTCTTCTCCGGTTGCCGCCATGCCCCCAGGCTCTAAGCGATGCGAAAGTGGTTATTGGCCGGCGGGTAGCCGAACGCGATTCTTCGGCCTGCCTTTTACCGGTTCTTCGACAGTGAATTCGATCGAGGGCTTGAACTTCCGAAGCTCGGCCAGCAACCGCTTTTCGACGTAACGCACCACGTTACCGCCGAACAAATTTTCGGGTAACGGCAGCTCATAACCGTCCGCCAGTCCGATCACGACCTGGTATCTGCCATGCCGGCGGCCGAACCGGTAAGGTTTTATCTTCAAAGACTGAATCTCCCCGATCGGCACCTGTTCGGAGCGCAGCTGCCGGTTGAAACGCGAATACCAGCCGAGCCTGCCGTTATCGGTATACAGGATATTGGTTGTTTGGGAAAAAAGCAGATAGACACCGGCCAGGGGAAAAAGGCCAAGCAGACCCAACGCGACGGGCGCGGCGCCGTCCTGCCAGGCGAAATATCCGGCCGCCAGGCCGAACGCGACAAAGGCAAGTCCGACAGGCTTGGCATTGCTTTTCTTCAGAATTCTTGCCGTCCGGGGAAGAACGGCATCGGGAGTATCGCCCTCGACAATCGAAGCCGACGAATCATAATCGGAGTAAAGCTCCGCCGAGGCCAAGGTTTCGCCGTTAACCCATACCGTGACGATGCCACCGGGTTGAGGCGCCTCGATCTTTCCGGTCCAGGCGTCATTGCGCAGCCGCAAGCGTCCATCCTGTATTACCTCGCCCTCCATCACCGCGGTCTCGGCGACCGTTACCCGGACCCGTTGGCCGGCTCTCAGCATGGCATGGCGCAGTTTGCACTTGACCTCAAGCCGATAATCGGACTCCTCTTTCGCGATCCGTTCCCTGGCAACTTCGAACTTGCCGACACGGTTGCCATCCGGGTCCTTGAAATCCGCCCGCACGGCCCATTGCTTCTCGATGCGTTTGCCAAAGACAATGACGATCAGGATAAAAGCCCCGATGAGTCCCAAGAATCCCAGCCCGATATATTTTAGTACGGTGATTAGCAATTCCATATCAGCCCTCTGCAAGCACCACTGGTCAACCCTCGGTAACTTTCCGACATTTCGGCAGAATAATCAAGAAAATGCATTTTTCGCCCTACCGTCATTTGCTTCCTAATGGCGGGGCGATTGATCGCCCCGCTGATGATTTAATTTTCGATCATGTCGATTAATCCGGAATTTCAGGCTCGACCAACCTCGCCAGATGCTCGAGCGACTCCTGCCATCCGAGGTAACAGGCGTCGGTGGGAATGACGTCGGGAATACCTTCCTGCACGATATGCATCTCGGTTCCGCAGGATACCTTGTTAAGGGTAATCGACGTTTGCATGTCTCCCGGCAGATTCGGATCGTCGAATTTCGCCGTGTAACGAATACGCTCGTGGCCGAGTTCAAGAAAGGAACCGCCGAAAGAATGGCTGTTGCCGGTGGTGAAGTTGGTGAACGACATCTGGTAGACGCCGCCGACCTCCGCGTCCATCCGGTACACCTTGGCGGTGAAGCCGTTCGGCGGCAACCACCTGGCAAACGCGCCCGGGTCAGTGAACGCCCGATAGATTTTTTCGGGGGTTGTGCGAAGTACGCGGTGTAATTTGACGGTACCGGTCATGCTGATCTCTCCTTATAAATAGTGAACGATTTCGCCGGAATGGCATACAGTAGTCGAACGGGCGGGCCCGATTTCGACAACCACCCTTCCCACAGTCAGACAACCCGCAACATCTCATTGCCGTTTTTCTGGAACTCGTAAGCCACCCGCACGCACTCCGCGCGATAACCGCGGCGTTCCAGCTCCCGGATCACCCCGTCAAGGTGCCGGGACGTCACGGAGCCGAGTTCCAACAAGGGAAAAACCCTTACTT
>DASVCP010000431.1:0-5686 GCA_036381555.1 Gammaproteobacteria bacterium | reverse complement strand
GATAACCAAAATACGTGAACAAGAAAAGCCCGTTCTCATTCTGGATTTCAAGAACGATTTTGCTAGTGACTTGGTGTTTGCCGAACAAGCAAGGCTTGACAGGGTGTACGTTGCTTTCGATGGATTACCATACAATCCGCTCATACCATACCCTTTGCGGCATCCAGAAACGGGTGAACTATTCGTTCAGTGTGGGCAGCATATTGCAGGTATTGCGTCTGTGCTTAAGCGCACGTACGGGCTTGGAGCACAGCAACAGGCAGCGGTAAAAAATGCCATGGCCGGGGCTTTCTCTTCCGTTGGCATCCCTGTTAGCGGATCGACTCCTTATGATGAAAACATGAATTTTCCCGATTTTTCCCATGTTGGGGATGCTCTCCAGCATGATAACCTGTCTGCTTATAATAGGCTTGATCCGCTTTTTACTCTTGGTTTATTCAAGGAAGAATTTAGGCGTGCTTCCTTTGAGAGTTTGGTTGGGAGACCCGCTATTCTGGATCTTAGCCAGATTCCGAGCGATGAAATAAAGGACACCCTCGCGCAACTAATCGTTTTATCTTCGCATGCTTATTACAACAGCCAACAGCACTCTGGAACGATTAGGCAAGTTATAGTGTTTGACGAGGCCCACCGCGTGCTAAATTCAGAATACATGTTGCGCTTGGTTCGAGAATGCAGGGCATACGGCGTGGCGGCTCTACTCTCTTCCCAATATCCCTCGGATTTTCCTGGCGAGATATCTGCCTCGATGGCGACCAAGATTATGCATGGTAATGGTAGGGATATTGAGAGAGTCAAGAATATCGTCCAGGTTATCGGTTGTGAAGGTAGGGAAGGAGACGTGGCAAATTTGGCTAGATTCCAGGCGTTTATTGATAATCGCCATCATCCTCACACGTTTTTACGCACGATGAATTATCCAATTTACTTGGTATTGAAGAAGTTGCAAAAAACGGGCAGCGCGACACGCGAAGAACTCGTCGAGGCGGAAGGCCTCGATACTTCCAAGTTGCCGATAGGCAATCTGGTCCGAGAATTGGAGCGTCTTGGATTGGTGGAGGAGAAGGAAGGCCGAGTATACCTTCTGGGGAATTAGAAGCAATTCCCAGATTGGAGCCTGCAACTATTGGGTGTAACAAGGCAACGAATAAAGTTCAAGCTTCCTACTTCGCGAAGCGTTGAACGCCTTAGGAGGCAACTTCTCCCATGGTATGCAGATCATGGGCGGGAATTTCCTTGGCGCCGGCGTTCTGCCAGTAAGTATAGCCAAATAGTAGCGGAACTGCTGTTGCAACGGACCCGCGCCGAAACGGTGGCGTCGTTTTTCCCGCAGTTTATTAAAGATTATCCCTCGTGGGATGCCTTGGCTTCCGCAAGCCTCTCTCGCCTACAGACTTACCTTCGGCCAATAGGATTGTGGCGCCGTAGAGCGCTGTCGATGCAAGCATTGGCAGCCGAAATGAGCAGGAGGCGAGGCCGTTTCCCTCGAAATCGAGACGAAATTGAGAAGTTGCCAGGCGTTGGCCAATACATAGCTAGCTCCATTTTGCTTTTTTGTTATGGCGAGCCCGAACCCCTTATTGATGTAAACATGGCTCGTGTATTGGAAAGGGTATATGGTCCAAGGCGGCTTGCGGATATTCGTTACGATCCATACCTCCAAGCTTTGGCGCGTGCGGTTGTTAATTGCGAGCAACCGAAGGAGGTGAATTGGGCCACGCTAGATCTTGCCGCACTTATATGTGACATAAGAACACCTCGCTGCGAATTATGCCCGCTATCCAGATTATGTTCTTATTGTTCTAAATATAAATGATTGAAACATGATCATTCTGAAGTGGAGCTTTTTTACCGCCAAAAATCTCGATTTAAGGCGTTTCTAAAAGGCTTGAGATTGCCGGAGGTCTATACTCTTCCTAATACAATTAAACGGGCAGATGATCCGGAAAATAATACCGACTTGCAGGGGAGGGGTTAATGAAACGTAATGCGATTGTGTGTTTATTATGGTTGGCCGGTTCCGTTGTTTATGCCCAAGACGGTTATGTGCACGGCGAGAATCATTGTTTTTATTTCAGTACGCCGGACAGCTGGGTGGCGGACCCGGATTCGGGCGCCAATCAAGGCCTGGCTTTCGTGTTTTATCCGCGGAAGGAGAGCTGGAGTTCCGCGACCACTGTTATTTATGCGCGGGTGGCCGACAAATCGGGCACCGTGAAAACGGCGGCCGATCAGGTTGCCGCGACGCTGAAGCAGTTCCGCAATTATGGTAGCCCGGATATCAAGGCCGAGAAGGTGTCGGCGTTCAAAACGACGCTGGGCGAGGAGGGCGAGCTATACAAATTTACCGGTGACAGTTATGGCAATACGGAACTGGTCGCCTATTTTAACGGCCGTGAGACGATCAATTTTTTTGTGATGACGTCCCGGGATGCCGCTGATCTGAAAATGAAATCCTCCGTGTTGCAACAACTGGCGCGTTCCTATCGCGAGGCCGATGATTGTGTGCCGTGTTCCGAGAAACCGCCGCAAGCCTCATCGGACGGGATGTCGTCTTGCATGAGCAAGGCCCATGCGCCTGCGGTGCAGTCGGCTTCGATCTCGATCGGGAAATGGAATGAGATGAGCGCGCTCAGTGAATCGACCGCGGAAGGCAAGGCGTATAAGCGCCGGGTTATCCAACAACTGTTCAGCAATGCTTCCTTTATGGGGAAGTGTGCTCCGCCGGGCAGCGAAGTTGTCGATCCCTTTACCCTGTATTTCGAAATCGGGGAAGACGGTCTGGTTTCCGCCATTGCCGCCGATCCGCAAACCCCGGCGGCAAGCTGCATGATTGACGCAATACGCGAGCGTAGTTTCGAGGCGCCGGAGAAAGCGCATGCTGTCAAGCTGGAGATGCGCTTCAAGTGAATAAGGGCTTGGAGGACTATTCGGGTAGAAACCGTTTATTGTTCAGCCGAAATAAGCTGAAACAGTTCAGGAAACGTCGCGGTGAAATAGTACGGTGACGTTTCTTCAGGGTTACTCATATTTTCCTTGTTAACACCGAACCGCAAACCTTTTTCCGTCAGGGCTTTAAATTTCTTCATTTGATTGGGGTTCTTGCCGCTGGGGCGTTGCTTTTCCTCTAACAACCCGAGCGTCAGCAGGATTTTGTTAGCCTATACGCTGAAATATTCGTGTTATTCCTTGTTAAGAAGATTAGAACCTATCTCAAAATGTCACGAGCGCAGTTGAGACGAGGCAAAAATGTCCGAAAAAGCGGAGTTTACACGCTAGTAAATGAGCATTTTGAGGACATTTTTAACGACGTATCGGTAAGCGCAGTAATTTTGAGATGGGTTCTATTCAGTGAGCCGGGTTCCTTCATAACCCCACCCCTTATTTTAATGTCGGTTGGCTGTCAAGTTTAACGTTTATTGCGCGTACCGCAAGTCTCATCAGTTCAGCATTCCGCCAGCGTCTATACTCATCTTATGTGAACGAGCAAAGGGCAGACCGATGAGCAACCCATACCAGGAATTTCTGGAATACCTCGACGTTCAGCGGGAGATATATCGGTTGGACAAGATATCAAGCAGCAGTCCGGATAACAGTTATATCCTTAAAAATAAGATGTGGGTGATGGAGGATGTGATTGAGCAGTTTTTAAAACGGTTCGGCGACCGGGTGGATGCCGAGAAATCCGCGCGTGAAGCCGAGGGGAAGGCTCGCTTGAAAATTTCAAAGAGACCTGTAAAGGTCACCATAACATTCCCGGGTGACCCGGAACACAAGGAGCGCCCTGCCTCGCAAATAGTAAAGCCTGAAGATTACAGTGAGGATACCAAAGCGTTTTTGGAAAGTATGCCGCCCGAAATGCGGGCGAGAATAACAGTTTATAAGCCCGACGAGCCAGATGAATCATCGTAGTATGTGTCAGGATTTTGTAAATCAACGGTACCAGTTCCGGGGGAACCGGCGTGATTACACAGATTTTCGGTGCCCCTTAATCCGAGAAATGCAAGTCTTTAACCCGAGAAATGCATGATATTAATCCGAGAAACACAATAAACAACCAACACTTGTTTTCCCGGCTTGGAATGATTTATAAGTCATTTTCAAAACCCTTACCTGGATTGAGGTTCCCATGCCGAAGACTCTCCCCCTTCTAAGAATCACCCTTGCCATTGCCGCGCTCGCCGTGCTGGAACCCGCGCTGGCCGCGAAATATTATTGCGGCCGCCAGTTGACCCCCGAGGAGACGGCGCAGGCGGAGCAGATCATGGAGAAGATGCGCAAGGCCCTGCCGCCGGCCGCTGACGGCTGGGTGGTGAGCGGCGACAGCGGCGGGGTGAGTTGCCTGGACACTCAACAGCCGAAGCCGGCGAATATCTCGGTCCGGCGCAGTTACGTTTATCTGGGTGAGGCCGCGGCGGATTCGGGGCAGGCGGAGCAGGCGCGGTTTGCCGAAGCCGAGCGGAAGCTGGCGGCGCTGAAGCAGGAACAGGAAGAGACGGCTGCCAAATTGAACGCGGCGCGGGCGACCCGCGATCCGAAGGTGATGCAGCCCATACAACAGAAGCTCCGCGAGTTGCAACTGGCGCAGGCGGCGCAGTCGGGGGAGCTGGCGAAACTGCGGGGTGAAGTGCAGCGCAAGGCGCAAGCGCGCAAGAACGCCGAGCGGGAGGCGTCCCGCAAGCCGGAGAACAAGGCGTCGATCTCGGTGACGGCGAACAAAGCCTGGTTTAGCGGCGTTTATCCCGGCGGCAAGCAGATCGACGTGGCCGGTGCAACTCTGGCGATCCAGGATGCCCGGCAGGACGGCCTGGCGGTCACGCAGCTTTATTTCGGCGGCAAGCTGCCGGAGGGCGAGGAGGGCAAAGTCGCCATCGATGCCGCGGCGCCGATGTTGAAGGTTCAGAACCTCGCCGTGCGCATCGATGCCTGGCCGCAGGCGACCGAGCAGTTGTTGAAAGGCATCGATGCCGCCGCCCTGAAAGAGCTGGTGCAGCCATGATGCGCAAACCGTTACCGATTCTTGCATCAGCGATGATGTTCGGTTTTGTCACGACGCTTTTTGTTACGTCGCTTTTTGTCATGCCCTTGGCACTCGCCGATTTTCGGGACTCGGCCCCGCCGCTGCGCAAGTTCGATCCGGCCAAGGATTGTGACTGCCTGTTCAGCTCAATTGCCCAGAAGGAATTCCTGCGTGACGGCTATACCAAATTAGCCGAAACATACAAAGACACATTGAAAGACCTGGGGGACGGAAAGGTCTCGCCAACGTGGGTCGAACTCGATCCGAATACGATGGACAGCGGGCAAGCGAGGCGGTTGTCAGCGTTCAATGTACGCCTGGACGAAGAGGAGAAGGACCTGGTCAGCAAGGCGCCCAAGCCTGACTGTGACATGCCGGAAGACGCGGAAATCATTTTGAAAACCGACGGCAGGACAGGCGAGCCTCCTTCAGACGAGGAGCAAAAAGCCGCCAAGCAGCATTTTCCGTTCGAGGAGCTTTTCGACGCGGTCATGATTCATGAAATGCACCACGCGGCGCGGTTTGGCACTAATAACATAGGCGTCAAGTCGACTCTTGGGAAAACCCGAACCCCCTACGGCCGCGCCCTGGAAGAGGCAGAGGGTTATGCCCTCGAGATTGCCGAGCTGAAAAAGCTTGCGAAGCAGTGCAAGGTTTCCTTCGAAG